>JAFRVY010000065.1 GCA_017438285.1 Bacillota bacterium | reverse complement strand
TTAACTATTTCCGGCACCTTTCCGTCGATAATCTCCAGTTCGATTCCGGGATACTTCTTCTGAAAGGCTACGATGGCCTGCGGCAGATATGCGTTATTAAAAAAGCTCGCACCTCCGATTGTAAGGTGTCCTGTCTGCAAACTCTCTATGTCTGAAAGCCGCTGGTGCATCTCATCTTCCAGGGAGGCCGCCTTCTCTGCATACTCCAGATAGGCTTTTCCCGCTTCGGTCAGCTCCAATGGCTGCTTTCTTCGGTCAAAAAGCTTAACGCCCAGTTCTTTTTCTTTTTTTCGCAAATGGGCGCTTAAAGCCGGCTGAGATATTCCGAGTCTCTCAGCGGCCAATGAAACACTATGCACCTGTGCGATTGCTTTAATATAATCCAATTCTCCGATCCTCTTACAATGCAGTAAAACCAATACAATTAGTATACTATTTGGCACGTTCTTTGGCAACTTTCTGTCTTTACGAATCTGTGCCTTAATGGTATATTTTTTATATGAAGTTTTATCCATCTATTATTGAAAATTTGGCCCGTCACGCCATCAATAACCCCGAAAAACTCTGCCTCGCCGATGAGAGAAAGGCGCTCACCTACAAGGAGGTCTGGGACAGTGTTTGCGGGCTTGCAATGGAGTTGGGACGCCGCGGTGTAAAACGCGAAAGCTGCGTCGTCGTCGAATGCAATCAGAGTGTCGATTATATGATTTTTGTATTTGCCATTCAGCTCCTCAAAGCCATTTTCGTGCCTTTGGAAAAGAACGCGGCAACAAGCAGAGTTTTGGAGATCTCTGGCGATACGGAGGCCGTTCTCCACGTTGGAGCAAAGCCTATTCCTGAAGCGGAGCTGGCCGAATCGGGGTTGACGATTCCCCACATGGACATCCGCGAGGCGTGCAGCTATGCTTTTGGCACTGAGAGAGACGGCGTCTTCTATGGATCCATCGAAGATCTGCAGGTCATTGATTTCCCGCAGGCCAAAAACGTTGCCGAGATCCTGTTCAGTACAGGTACGACAGGCAAAAGCAAGGGAATCGTCCTCACGCACGGCAATGACATCGCTCTGGCGGAGGACGTATGCTTTGGCGTGAAAATGAAACCCGACAATGTTGAAATGATTCCGATGCCGACCAGTCATTCCCACGGTCTTCGCAGGACCTATGCGAATATGGCCAACGGAAGCAGCGTCGTTTTCGTTGATAATCTTATGCTCTTAAAGCGCGTCTTCGCCATGATGGACGAATACGGCGTCACTTCCATGGACCTGTCGCCAAGTATGCTCACAATGATCTTTAAGCTGAGCAAGGACAGACTTGAAGAATATGCGGACGTTATGGATTACATCCAGATCGGCTCCGCGCCTCTTCCTGAGGATGACAAGGAGCATATTTCCAGAATCCTGCCGAAGACGAGACTCTACAATTTCTACGGCAGCACAGAAGCCGGCTGTTCCTGTCTCATGGATTTTAATGAGGCACCCGGTAAAGTGGGATGCATCGGCAAACCTGCTGTCAACGCTCACTTTATCGTCGTTGACGAAAACAAGAATGAGATCAAATCCTCGCCTGATAATCTGGGGTTCCTGGCAAGTTCAGGCGCAATCAATATGAAAGAATACTTCAAAGCTCCGGAGCTGACGAAGGAGGCCATGCCGGACGGCGACTATATCTATACAAAAGACCTGGGCTACATCGATGAAGACGGCTTTGTCTACATGCTCGGCCGCAAGGATGATGTCATCAATTATGGCGGAATCAAGATCAGTCCGGAAGAAATCGAAAGTCAGGTCATCAAAAACAAATGGATCCGCGACTGCGCATGCATCCCTGTTAAGGATCCGATGACAGGACAGGCTCCAAAGCTTTTTATCGCGTTGGAGAAAGGCTGCACCTCTGAAGAAGGCGGCTACGACGAGAAGGCCTTCCGCGGTTTTCTCGCAAAGGCTCTGGACGCCAATAAGCAGCCAAAGTTCATTGAAATCATAGAAGAGATCCCTCGTACTTTCAATGGGAAAATAAGACGAAACGAGTTGATGAATCATTAGTATGACACGTAAACTAATTATATTTTTTTTGATTGCCGGAATGGCGGCTTTTTCTGTGCTGTTTTTTGTTGAAGGTCCCGGCATTATCAAAGAACAAGTCAAGAACCTCAAGCTGGAGCAAGACGGTTTTGACATCAATATCACCTGGGACGCCATGGACTGTAATGGATACAATGTCGTCATCACCTGTGACAATCAGAGAACAGTCCTCGCGCTGCAGGACAATCAGTATACGATCCAGGATGTAATACTTGAAAAGACTTATCGTGTTACTGTAAGCGCCGAACTGAAATCAGGCGGTGTTTCCCGCATTGCCAAGTCAGAAATCACAACAGCAAAACTGGATCAGGATATGACGGTCAACCTCACACAGTACGAGGGATTTAAGGATAATGAATTTCGCATCGAAGCGGAGGGAAAGGGAGACATTACCTTTAAGTCAGATGACCGGGATACTGCATCTGTCAACGAAAAAGGGCTCGTCAGACTGCACAAACCGGGGAATACTGTCATCAGAGTCTCTGCATCCGGGGATATGTTCTACGATGTCGGTACGGAGAACGTCGTCGTTAACGTCTACCCTGATGAACTGAGCGAACCAAAGACCCCTCTCGTCAAAAACGTCTCGGACACGCGCTGCACTCTGATGTGGAATCCTGTTGATTATGCCCACTATTACAGAATTTACAAGCAGAATGCCCACACCAAAAAATATCAGCCTTACCGCAATATCAAGACGAAGGACCTTTCGGTGGAGATCACGCGCGATACGGGTAAATACGCAGTCAGAGCCTTTGCTAAAGTGCAGGGCAAAAAGATCAAAGGCCACCGTTCCAGCCCGGTAAAAGTAAAGGGAAAGACAGAAAAGGCGCAGTCCTATTCTTCAGCCAAGACAATCAGAAAACTCGACAGATCCAATCTGGAGGTATTTCGAGAGATCCACGGCGACAGCGGAACAACTGTGCCGCAGTCAATTTCTCAAACCAACGACTGTTACGTGGTCTCCTACGTTAATGCAGGAGGAACTGCCGGTAAACTGATTTCATACAGTAAGAAGGACGGTGAATGCGTATCCATTGTTCCGTGCGGCAACATGGGACATGCGAACGGAGCGACGTATAATCCGAATACCAATAAATTCTACATTGCGAAAACACACAAGGAATACCGCACCGCTTCATGCAGTACTTACAAAGGCTCATCCAAGCAATACGCGGGGTCCTTCAGTCTTCCGAGAGTAACCTCCGGGATCGCATATGACGAGAGCAATGACTGCTATTATCTGTCAAAGGGCAATGAGCTCTATGTTTGCAGCAGCAATTTCAGTGTGCAGAGGTTCATCCATAAAACTGCACGCTACAATCATGCACAGGATATCGGCGCATACAACGGCGTCATCTTCGTCTGTACATGGGTGAGCGGCAATACGAGTTATATCGACCTTTACCGCGCTTCTGACGGTGCCTACCTCGGCAGTTACGATGTTTCTATCGGAGAAGTCGAGAGCTGCATCGTTGACGATGGTTATCTGGTTATCCTGATGAATACCATCGGTAATCATAACGATTTAATTTACAAGACCAAAGAACGCATTGCGATTCCATAGAGAAAGGATCATATCCAGTGAGAATTGAAGTTGGATATGGACATGGCGTCCAGTCCGCAGAAATCCCCGAAAAGAATATCCTGAAAATACTGACGCCGGGCGAACAGCGTGTGCAGCTCACCGGTGCTGATTCCGTGCGCATTGCACTGGCGAATCCAATCGGCTCCCTGCCCTTGACGCAGATCGTACATCCAGGAGAAAAAATCGCCATTATTACCAGCGATATCACGAGACCTATGCCGACATACAAAGTCCTGCCGGTTCTCCTTGAGGAGCTTTTTGCTGCAGGCATCAGCGCCGAGGACATCACTCTTGTATTTGCTCTCGGAAGCCACAGACCGCATACGCCGGAAGAACAGCGCGCTCTGGCCGGAGATTTTGCATATGAAACAATACGATGCATCGACAGCGATCCTGATGATTGTATCCATTTCGGATATACGAAGCACGGAACGCCGATCGACATCACCAGAGTCGTCGCAGAGGCAGACAGGCGTATCTGCCTGGGCAACATAGAATATCATTACTTCGCCGGTTTTTCGGGCGGGATCAAAGCCCTTTTCCCGGGTTGTTCAACCCCGGCCGCGATTCAGGCCAATCACTCAATGATGATCGAGCAAGGTGCCTTTGCAGGGAATCTGGACGGAAATCCGCTGAGAGATGACCTGGAAGAAGCATCTACACTTTGTCCGGTTGATTTCATTCTCAACGTCGTCCTCAACGAGAAGAAGGAAATTGTTTATTCCGTTGCCGGTGATATCAGAGAAGCCCATCGTGAGGGATGTGTCTTTCTGGACAACATGTACAGCGTCCAGATTCCGGAGAAGAGCGATATCGTCATCGTTTCTCAAGCCGGCGCTCCTAAGGATCTGAATCTCTATCAGACGCAGAAGGCTCTGGACAATTCAAAACACGCCGTAAAAAAAGGCGGCACGATCATTCTTGTCGGATCATGCCGCGAGGGGTTCGGTAATAAAACTTTTGAGGAATGGATCACACAAGCCAAAGAGCCTGCCGATCTCATCGCGAGAATTCGGGAACGATTCCAGCTTGGCGGCCACAAAGCCGCTGCCATAGCAATGGTCCTGAAGAATGCAAACATAAAACTCGTTTCAGAAATGGATCCGGAAATAGTCCGTTCCATCTTTATGGAGCCTTATGATGATCTGCAGACTGCAGTGGATGATGCATTTGCACGCCACGGTAAAGATGCTTCCGTGATCGTCATGCCGTACGGCGGTTCTACCTTGCCGTTTCTGTAGCCTACCCCAGGGTGTAAACGGCGACGCCGGTAATAATGATCAGATTTCCGATCAACTGCCCTTTATTGAATTTCTCTTTGAGCAGGAAATATGACAGCAGCATTACGAACACATAGGTAAAGGTGTCGATGACTGCTCCATATCGCATATCAACGCCGGTGAAGGCGTACGTATTTGCAAACAGTACGACAAAGGCTATGAAGTAAGCCAGGATAACTCTCCAGTTCAGATACTCAAATATGAAACTCCTGTGCTCACGCATGGCGCTCTGCTTGAGAAGTATCTGCGAGAATGCGGAGAAGAATGTTGCAACAAAGAGGATCATCATGTAAAACATCAGTCGATCCCCCCTTCCCCGTCTTCGGTGACCGCAGGGGTGCTTTCATCGTTATCAGTGCTCAAAGAGACAACGATAACGCCGGCCATGACGATTGCCAGGCCTATGATGTTCTGCATGCTCAATTGCTCATTAAAGATAAATACAGCCCAGATCTGGCTCCAGATGAGATAGACGCTTCGGTTGGCATATCCCACATTGAGTGGGATCTTTTTTATTACAATCTGCCAGAAGAATGCATAGACGACACAATTCAGCACCATAAAAATGGCGAACATGATGAACCACTTGTCCGTCAGTCCCCCATCATTATATGCATTCGCTGCCGCCTTCGCGAAAACACTGGTGAACGAGAACACCATGACTGCAAGGTGCAGCAACAGATATCTGCTCAGGCTTCCCATAATTCCTCCAGTGATTTCCCGTCAACATATATATTTCTATAGACGCGTTTCATGATAGCATCCAGTTCTCTTTCTTCCGATGCAAAGGCGATCACATGCCCGATTCTGGTCGTGCCGTTGATCATCTCCTCAACGCTGTCGCCTTCTCCGTAATCGAGGGCTACATCCACACCTTCGTCCCGTATTTCCTCGAGGGACGCCGTATCGATACGGGTGATCGTACCGTCAACAGGGCTCATGAGCAGTTTCGCCATGCAAGGCAGTTCCGAAGGATTCTCCGGAATGTTCGGCTTTTGTCCCAGAGCGCAATCGATAATCGCTTCATAATAGTCAAAGCCATAGCATTTTGAAATGAGTTCAGGAATGCAAGTTGCTCCCGCTCTGCCACCTATTTCTATAATAGATACCTTATTGCCGTCTATAAAAACATCTGCATTCAGGGCGCAGTTGTCGACGCCCAGCGCCTTCACGGCCCGTTCGATCTGCAGACGTATTTCATCGATCACTTCAGCGCTGTCTCTATAAGGGAATGCATGCCCTGCGGTGATGGTGATTCCTCCATTCGGATAGGTAAACTTCAAATGCGGCGCAAAGAAAGCGAGCTTACCGTCGGAAACGATGGCATCGACTCCGATTTCCTGCCCCTTGAGTTCTTCTTCGATGAGGACGTAATCTTTTCTGGAGACAGCCATAGCGCTTTCAAAGGCATCCTGCAGCGCTGCTTCTTCCCGCACCGTTGTAATGCCCCTGCTTCCGGAACTGTCAACACACTTAACTACGACGGGATAGCCAATTTTCTCCGCTGCAGCCTTTGCGCTGTCCGAATCGTACGCCTTATAGAACTCTGACGCAGAAACGCCGCCGCTTTTGAAGGACTCTTTCATGACAGCTTTATCAGTCGTCCTGCGCGCTGCTTCCTCACTGATTCCTGACAGCCCCATACGCTCGTTTACGTAGCCGATGGTAGCGACGGCGACATCTGTCCCTGTCGTCGTGATACCGTCGATTCCTTCGGTTTTCGCAAGCTCAAAAATCGCATCCCTGTCGATGGTGTTGATATCATAGGTTTTCTGCGCAAACGCAAATCCCGGGTAATTGCCCGGTATGCTCGAAACGATCGTATATAAGCCCATGCTGTTGGCTGTTTTGATAAGGGGTACCTGATATACGCTGGCTCCTAAAATCAAAAGCTTTTTCAAATGTCCTTCTCCTTATCGATGTTCACTGTGTCCCGCACGATAAACTGCGGAGTATCATTCAGTATGAGTATTATCTTGCCCAGATACTCACCGACGATGCCAAGTACCATGAGTACGGCTCCGAACAGCAGTATCATAACGCACATCGTGGATGTCCATCCAACGATCATGTCAGGATTCAGAATCTTGTTGATGATGATCAGTATGGTGAGGACCAGTCCGCCGATGGACGCCACCAATCCCAGAATAAATGATATCCTGAGCGGTACTACGGAAAAGTTCCAGTAGGATACCCAAAGGCGCATCAGCCTCCTGAAAGTGTATCCTGAGCTGCCATAATCACGCTTGAAATGCTCAACCTGCACCATTCCGATATTGTGGGTGACTCTGTAGAATATGGCATCGACATACGGATTGAACGCCGTATGTTTGATAACCTCATCTCTGACCGTTTTGGTAATGATCCAAAAATTGCTGGACGTTACTTCCTTCGGTCTGTTGAGCATGATTCTGGATGACTCCTTATTCAGCTTGCTCGTCAGTCTCTTAAGCGGTGAGTTTTTGACCTCAGGATAAATGCCATAAACAAGATCATATCCTTCCTGGATCTTGTCGATCAGCTTGAACATCTGTGATGGATGTGTCTGCATGTCGTCATCCATCCCCATGATCAGCTCCCCCTGTGCGTAGTTGAGAGCCGCCATCAGTGCATTGTGCTGGCCGAAGTTCCTCATGAGATCGAGCCCGTGCACGTTCGGATGCTCCTTTGCCAATGCGGTGATCTCGTTAAAAGACCCATCCACCGAGCCGTCGTTCGCCAGAACCAGTTCACACTCATAACCGTCATGACGCTCAAATTCCTCAAGGATCATCTCAACTTCCTTGCGTATTGTTTTTTCACAGTAATAACATGGGATAACAATTGATACCAGCATGTGTCAAAACCTCTTTATCATTTCTGCTATTTGTTTCATCTCTTCATCCGAATAGCGCTGATCTACCGGAAGCGGCAGAATATCTGCAGACCATCTGTGCTCCAGCCACTCTTCCGGAGAACTGCTGATCAGATAAGACCAGTTTGTCGGAACGAAGATGTTGTTTTCCGCCAGATATTTTCTGAGTGCAACACCATTTTCGTGATAGTAAGGATATGCAAAAGGCCCAAAAGGCTCTTTCTTCGTGAATGGATTGTCCGAAGGCAATAACTCCCGCAGAGTCCTGTAATTCGATACTCTGCGTATTCTGATGTTTTCATAATCCAGACCGCGGAGTACATTTTCTGTAAACAGGGACATCTTCATCGGTCTGGCATCGGCAAACTTACTGCACTCGTCGAGCATATCCGAATAAAAACCTCTGGCGCCGAATTCCAGCCGTCCGACCAGATACCTCATTCTGTCAATGGAATTATCCTGCGGCAGATCTTCATCAAACTCCAGCAAAGGCGCCGACAGGTAGGCTCCATCGCAAACGCCGAGGAATTTCCTGCAGGAATAGATTGTAGGGATATCCCCAACGGGATGCACAAAAAATGCCTGTGCGTTATCCACAATGATACGTCCGTATCGCCTCTGATAGCCCCGAATCCTCTCTTCGTCGAACTGACCGTAATAGTTTATGATGTACAGCCATTCGTCATCTCCCAAAGTGAAATCCTCGCCCAAAACAGGGTCCAGATTCTCATCTATGTGATAGAGCGATACATCCAGTCCGGCCGCCGTAACGCTGTTTGCCACTGTATCACAGTCGTAAATCGGAGCGTATAGTTTTCGACAGTTCAATTTCTCCAACAGCCATACAAGCGCGGTTCTACCGAGATTAAACCTGTAAAGTCCGTCGTGATATTCGATTCCTGTGAGCCTTTCGAGCTCCATGTATCCGCCGATTTCTTTCATGATTTACCTGTTCTCTTTTTGCATTTGCCTATACACAATTATTATATAGCAAAAGCCGCATAAAAAAAACACCTTAACGCAAGGTTAAGGTGTCTTATCGTTAAAAAAGCATTTACTTATCTGGTCACTTTCTTTGCCTTGGAAATCGTATCCTTACCAACGACTCCGTCTGCTTTAAGTCCCTGGGCGCGTTGGAATTTCTTGGTCAGTTTTCTGGTCTTCTTTCCAAACTTGCCGTCCACCTTGATCGAGTAGCCGTACCATCTAAGGAACTTTTGCCATCTCTTGACATGCTTCTTCGCTTTCTTGACTTTGTACTTCAGCGGCTTTGTCGGGAACTTTCCTTTGTATGTCCCTCCGGTCCAATAGTAATCTTCGCTAGCTGGAGCATTTTTCCCGCGCAGCATTTTCCTGCCGGTCCAGTTCGTGTATTTTCTGGCAGCCTCATAACTCATGGATCCAAACTTGCCGTCCGGTTCGAGTTCTTCGGCTTCCTGGAAAGCTATAACTGCCTCTTCAGTCTTCGGTCCGAAATCTCCGTCCGGTTCGCCGCATGAGAATCCTGCCCAATTCAGGAATAACTGCAGATTCTTAACGCCTTCGTTTTTGTCCCCTATCTCGATTGCTCCAAGGCAAGTGGATTTCGCTCTGAATACACCGAAGTATTTGAAGCTCTTTGGATGCCAATCCGGCGCCTTGCGGGCGATCCTTCCGGTGCGTTTCAGCGTATAACTGGCTTCTGCAATATATCCCTTATTGTTGATCTCCACGTAAACAGCAATGTGTCCGCCCGGTCCCTTATTGTTATACAGGATGATATCACCCGGCAAGAACTGGCTGCTCTTGGTCACTTTTACCTTCTTGAACTTCGATGAGTTTGGCAGATAGGACAGATCTTTTTCCAGCGCCCTCGGGAATGACGAATCATATCCGCATGCTCTGACGACCGTGCCCACGAAAACATCGCAGCTGGCACCGGCCTTACACTGCTTGCTCCATCCCTTTCGCTCACCATAAACCTGCTCGATCGCTACTCTGAAGGCTTTTTTGGCCTTTCCCTTCGGATAGGTCAGCTTTTTATTCGGTGTGCCGTACGGCCATGCAAGCTGGATCGCTTTCTGTCCGATCGCATTCGGAAAGAGTGGCTGCGGTCCCTTATATATCGCCGACGGGATTTTATTCTGTATTGTTTTGCCCGTTTTCGGAGCGACACTTGGCTCTGTCTCCAATGACTCTTCTTCCTCGGTGACATAGTCTTCATCTGTATCCGCATCCGGTTCCGTGAGTTCATCGGACTCCAACGGCTGCACCTCCGTTGCTGTCGTCCCGTCTATCTGATCCTGATCCTGCGTCTCTACTGCATAACCGCTGATCGGCATCATGGCCGTCATCATGACAACAGTCAAAAGAGATATAAAAAACTTCTTCATTTCCCTATCCTCCTGTCAGTAATTCTATCACAGCACTATTGTCAGATAATCCTAAAGTTTGTTAAGGATATTGGACTAATCTGAGCGCATATGGTACATTTTTATTGCGATTATAAATCACAAAATCGATGATCATCACAGGAGGTTGCGCCGTGCAAAAGCTCGAGAACAAGCAAAGACTCGACTGGCTGGATGTGCTGAAATGCATAGCCATGTTTGCTGTTATCACGGGCCACGCCGCAAACGGCGAGACGCCTGATACTTTGAAGTTTTATATATATTCGTTCCATATGCCGCTTTTCTTTATCATTTCCGGCATGACGTTTTATATTCAAACGAGCCGCCGCGACTACAGCATTTCCGAAATGTTTATCAACAAATGCCGTACGCTTCTCTGGCCTTATTTGATTTTTAACCTGCTCGTACTCCCTCTGTGGTATGTATATTTTAAGCTGTTTGATCCTTCCATGGGCACGATCAAAGGCTTGCTGATTTCCATTTTTTACTCCAATCCAACCTGGTCATCACTTCCTATTTCTGCCTCATGGTTCCTGACGACGTTATTCCTGGCAATGATGCTGTTCTTCGTCGTCATCAAAGCCTGCAAAGGAAAGGATCTGCCGGTGTTCATCCTGTGTGCCCTTCTGGGAATTGGCGGATATATTACTACCTTGTTCGATGCGACTGATATATCCTGGCCATGGCACCTTCCAGGTGCACTGATCGCCTGCATGCTCGTCATGATGGGATATCTCTTTATGAAGCATCTCAACCGTTTCGATGAAGTCATCTTCGGAGCAAATAAAAACGGCCCTTTATGGGCCGCAGGCAGCAAGACGATTGTCATTGCCGTCTTGTGGATCGTAGGCGCACTGATCGCGGGATGTGTCATTGCCCGTTTCAATGCTAAGATTTCAATGAATCTGAACGATTACGGAAACTTCGTATTGTTCATCGGCGCCGTCGTCGCCTTCAGTCTGATGTTCTACGTGCTGTCCAGAATGATCCCGCCCCTTGCGGTATTCAAACTGGTCGGCAGGAATACCATCGTTTATCTCTGTACGCATGAGCTTGGGATCATCGCCATGACAGTTCTGAGCCCTGCTACCAATCACTTCGTGACGAGCTACCCTGTATTGGCAGCGCTGGTCATCTTTATCGCTCTTCTGCCTGTCGCTTACGTTGTCGAGCGCTGGTTACCGTTCCTGATCGGACGAAAGCCGCGTAAGAGCTAGCCTTCCATTCACTACTGGATGATTTCACAGGCGGCACCGGTTTTGATGTTGTCAAGGCGAATATCCTTAAACCCGCCTTTGCCATCTGTGTAGCCGCATATTCTGTAGTTCCCGTAAATGAACATGAGATATTGTGTCTGTACTTTATCTGTGTACAGTTTATTTGAAAAGATCTTCCAGGATTTAAGTTTCCCTTCTTTGCCGTCTCCGCCAAAAACAAAATCCTCATTCAGAGCGAAAACGTCTCCCATATGTTTAGCAGCAACCTCAGTGTCTATCTGATCTGCGTTTTCAACATTCTTGATATTGTCGAGATCCAGTCTGTGCAATTTGCATTTATGCTTTTGCTCGTCCTCTTTGGCTGATGTTGAAGTGTAGAACAGATGTCGTCCCTGAATGGCCCAGGCGTAGGTTCTTTCCTTTGACAGGGTCAGATCATAATCCGTTCCCAGTTTGACAAGATGAAGTCTTTCTTTGTCATCGTTATCCTGATAGATGACCCAGTTCCTATCGATGACATAAGGCATGTACACCTCTTTGTCGACAACTACGGTCTCCTTCTTTCCCTTCAGATTCATCTCACAGAATTTATAACTCGCGTCAGCGAAATAGAGTTTGCCGAAGCGCAGCTGTACATAATCCACATCGCCCTCACGGAGGACCTCAACATTTCCGGTTGATAGTTCAACGCGTCTGATGCTCTCTGCAGAACCATTTGACGGAGCCCACAGGTAGTAGATGTAGTTGCCATCCTTAACGAGGAATTTACCTTGACCGTCCCGGTCGATTATATTGAGTTCCCCAACCTCAGGGTCTCCTCCTGCCTTAATGGTTCGAAAGCCCAAAACGCTCTCCGCCCCGTCAAAAAACTTGCCGTAGATCATGTTGTCACTTATGAGATAATATCCATCCAGCATGAAATTGCAAAGATTTCTGGTGTCTCTTTTGTTGTAATTGACTCCAAAAGTCAGTTCGGGCTGTTTTTTGAAACATGCCGGAATACTCTTGGCGGGGCTCAGTACGATCTCTACCTTTTTGTTCTCGAGTTTCGTCTTGTAGACCAGCTTCTCAAATCGTTTCTTCAGTTTGATCGTCTGATCCGGAAGCTTAACAACGATGTTCTTTTTGCCTTTATTCTTCCAGCTGCACGATAAACCGCTGCCGACCATCCACAGCCCGCAGTCGCCTGTATCTTTAAGATAAAGGCTCATTACGTCCGTAAGGTTATCGACACCAAAATACTGCTTCACGTCCCCTTTGGTCAGTTCTTTCCCATCTGAAGTGATGAGTCCGGCAACATAATAGTCGGTGTCTGTCCTGTCGGAAGCCTCCTTAAAGAAATATAACCCTGCTGCGCCAGTTGACGCCACTAACAGCAGGGTTGTAATGATTATTAATACTGTCCCAAATAAAGAACTATTCTTCATACCATTGACTGGTTTCATCGACCGGCAGATCCAGTTCTTCTGTCGGCATCTCTTCAACTATGTCCCCCGTGCCCTCTTCTGAAGGTTCGAGTGTATCTGGCAGAATCTGTTCCTGACCATCCTCTGTCGGTTCCGTTTCCGTGACCGGTTCCTCTGGTTCAATTGGTTCATCCAGCGGCGGCACGATGGAAAGCAGGAAATTCCTGACTTCCGGCAGCCAGCAGATCTTGTACCCTGCTCTGGTCGGGTGATTCTTATCACGCATATACAGTTGCAAAGTTTCTCCCTTCACATTCATGAAGGACTTATTATTCCATATATCAAGAACCTCTATGAGATTTTTGCCATATTGATTCTGACCCCACTTCGCCTTTGCAGTGTTCAGCATTTTTACCATTTCATTATACTGCGCACTTCCGTTGTTCTTGACCGTAAAGAATGCAATCTGACAATCAGGCCATTTTGCCTGAACAAATGCGGTAATATATTCGATCGCTTCAGCAACGGTGTCGATCTGGCCCAAATTCATGGATTCCAGACTCGGCAGTTCGTTATGCAGGGTTCCCAGGCGAATGCCGTGATTTGCATCATTCAGAGACAGCTGACAGAGGAAAATATCCGGTGTTCCCTCAAAAGGATCACTGGTCAGCCGCTCGACATAGCTCAGTTTTGGCTTGTCTTTACAGAGCGCCATGGTCGTGCCGGAATATGTCCTCTTGTGACATACTGCTCCGCACTGCTTGCAAACGTAATCAGCAAAGGACTCTCCCTGGGATGACAGGCCATAGGTAATAGAGCTCCCCAGGAAGTAAACTGTCTTGCCCGTGAGTTCGTTGTCCGCGCCCCTGCTGATACTTCCCAGACCGTACTTGGCCAGGTTGCCGTTTGGCGGAGACCTGAACTTTTTGACTTTGCTGAACTCGGATTTGTGCTTGCCTCGAATTGCTTTTATTTTATAGTAATATACCGTTTTCTGCTTGAGGACTTTGCCTTTAAACGTGTTAGCTGAAACGGTACCTATGCGCTTGAATTTCTTGTTTTTGTACTTGGAACGGTAGACGCGGTACTTCTTGGCGCCGGAAACGGCGCTCCATTTTACAGTCTCATTGAAGTAGCCGGACATCTTTACTTGTGTGATTCTCGGCGTCTTGAGTTTCGGTGTCGCTGCCACCGCATTGCTCTCGCCAGAGTACGTCTTGTGAGAAGTCCCCTTGAATGCGCGCACCTTGAAAAAGTATTCCTTGTCAGTCGAAAGACCTGAAATGACTGCCCGATGAGCCTTTGTCTTAGCCTTCAGTTTATACTTGCCGTTAGCTTTAGAGGAAACATAAAAACAATAGCCAGCTGCGCCGCTCATTTTATCGCAGGAGACCTGAACAGAATTGTAGCTTTTGCTGACAGCCTTCACGCCTGTCACGGAACCGCCAAAGCCCGCCGCATCTGCGCTGACTGTCGTTGCTGCCATAGCCACAACTATCATTAAAATCAAACAAATCGTCTTTTTCATTCTCAATTGCTCAGAACTGTTCCAGCCGAATCCTTGCTGTAATTCTTTACTGCATCCAGACACTGCTGGTCAAACTCCCCTGTGACTTCGATTCCTGCATCCTTTTGGAACTTCTTAACAGCCTTTGTCGTCTTCTCGCCGAACTGACCGTCAACCTTGCCATTAAAATAACCTGACCACTTCAGGAACTCCTGCAGTTTCTTCACTTCGTCGGAAGAGTCTCCTTCTGCAAAGGAAGCCGTGCAGTCACCGTTGGCTCTGAATACTCCGAAATACTTGAAGCTTGAAGGATGCCAATCCGGAGCCCTGCGGGCAATTCTGCCGCAGCACTTCAACGTGTAACTGGCTTCAGCTATATATCCGGCTTCATTGATTTCTACGTAGACTGCTATATGACCGCCCGGACCTCTGTTGTTGTATAGAATAATATCGCCCGGCTCAAATTCACTGGCTCTGGTGATATTGACTTTCGTGAACTTCGATGAGTTTGGCAGATATGACATATCCTTTGACAAAGCTCTCGGGAACGCAGGATCATATCCGCAGGCTCTGATGACCGTACCTACGAAAACATCGCAGCTGGCTCCGGCCTTACACTGAGCACTCCATCCTTTTCGCGCTCCATAGACCTGCGCAATTGCCGTCTTGAATGCAGGCGTGCCTCCGCCTCCGGGATATCTTATTCTGGATTTTGAAGTCCCGTAAGGCCATGCAAGCTGAATCGCCTTTTGCGCTATGGAATTCTGCAGTTCCGGCATGTCGCCGTTATATGTATCGATTCCCCCGTCTAACGGCTCAGCAAAAACTGACACCGGCATGAACAGTGCCATCAGGATGGATATTAAAGTTATCGTTACCTTTTTCTTCATCATTCTGTCAGTATACACCATTTCTTTAATTTTGTTAATAGATAGTATTCGCAAACAAAAATACCATATAATAGATTTGTCTTAATCATAAATCATAATTGAGGAGGAATTATGAAGAAACGACTAGTTCTTTCAATCGTTTTTATATGCGTTCTCACCCTGTCTTTTTCCGGGTTCTCTTATGCTGCAGACAACACCGCAGCCGAAGAATCTGAAGTCGTTGAACAGGGTTCTGATTACTGGCAGGAAACTGATGAAACGGAACCTGTTACAGAACCTGAGACTGAACCTGTGACAGAGCCGACAACTGAGCCGGAGCCGTATACTGACGAAGAGATGACTGATATGCAGCCCGGTGATTCCGGCTTCCAGCTTGAGGGACGTCCATCCCAGACGATTACGACCGAAAAGAAATGCTATGATGGAATCGTTCATGAGACGAGCATTTTGCGCGCATCCGCACCAGGCAAAATAACATTCCGTTCCAGCAATAAAAAAATCGTCAAGATCGGCAAAAAATCAGGGAAGATCAGCTACCTGAAAAAAGGAAAGGTCACGATCACGATCAGAGCTGCAGCAACAAAAGAATATGCTGCCACAACCAAGACGATCAAGGTCACTTCCTTTCCTAAAAAACTGAAAAAATGCAAGGTGACCATAACAAAACTGGGCAAGACCCGCGTTACCCTTTCCTGGAAGAAAGTCCCTTACGCCAGAGCGTATCGACTGATCAAGTACAATCTCGCCAAGAAAGAATATGAATTCGTCGCTCTTTACGATGTCTCCGCAAGATCGGCTACTATTACGAGAAACGCCGGCAGATACGCAATCAGACCGATTGCCCTTGTCCACGGCAAAACCATCCTGGCAAAGAAGCTGTGTCCGGTAAAGATCAAGAGTCTGGCGGTCCATGCCAAGACTTATAAAAAGGCTAAGAACATCAGAAAGTATACACCGAAGAATCTGGAACTTGTCGCAAATCTCAGAGGCGTTAAAGGGGCTCACGTCCCTCAATCCCTCTGCTTCACAGGCGACCGATACATCATATCGTTTGTAAACAAGGAAGGCACGCAGGGCCACCTTGTGTCGTACAGCCGCAAAGGTAAACTACTGGATGAAGGCCCTCTCGTAAAGATGGGACACGCCAACGGGACAACTTATGACCCGAACAAGGAAAGGATCTATACGGTTAAGACACACAGCAACATTCAGTCAAAGGTCTGCACGAAACTCAGTCCCAACACCTTGGGTAAGACAGGTACGTTCAACCTTCCGAAGGTCACTTCCGGTATTGCTTATGATGAAAGCAATAACTGCTACTATCTGTCCAAGGGCAATGAGATATATGTAACGGACAGCAAATTCCGTTACAAAAAGACGATCCAGAAGACGATCCGCTCCTATCATGCACAGGACATCGGCGCTTATAACGGCGTTGCCCTGGTATGTACATGGGTCAACGGCGATACAAGTTATGTGGATTTATACCGAATCAAAGACGGCGCCTACTTGGGCAGTTACACATTCTTCTTCAATGAGATCGAAAGCGTCACCGTTGATGACGGATACCTGGTTGTCATTATGAATCATATCGGTGATAATATCGATTATCTATACAGAACAAAAGAAAGGATCACAGTAAATCTGTGATCCACTTTTTTACTTAATAAACCTGAATTGACTCATGCTGAATGCGCTAGGATTGTATGCCAGAATGACGAGGTCAGGCTGCATTTCGTCACAGAGCTCGATGATGCTCTGATCCTTGTAGCGCCTGAGATCGACCGCCGTCAGCTCCTCCGAGTTCAGGCTGATGAACGGCATGAGAACACCGGAGAAAGATTCCTTGATAAGCAGAACCTTTAGTCCGTTATGGGCTTTTTTATTTTTGATCGTATTGATCGCAAATTCCTTCCCGATATACGTCGAATACGAATTGTTGACGAAGTCGGATCTGGTTTTCAGATTATCCCAAAGGTACATGGTGTTCCAGAAGTTGCCTCCACGCGTCTCGACGCCGGCGTCACTGACCGCCCAGAAGGAGAAGTCCGTATCGAATTTCGGTTCCAGAATCTCTATGTCATCCAAACCGTCATACCATGCGCCGGTTCTTCTGCCGACAGCACCGAGCATCCAGTTTTCCTTGACGTGGCTTTTGTAATTGTCGTAATCGTAGTAGTCTTCGTTTATTTCGAATCCGTATTTCTCTGAGATGTGCTTCATGATCAGCCCGGACGCCCAAAGTCCCGTTTTCGGTGTCCAGTGATGGTCCGTTTTGAAGAACAGTGACGACCAGTCGAATCCTGCCGCCTCGATTTCCTCTCTTAGATCGATCAGATCAATGTTCTCGTCCCGCAGCAACTGAACCATCTGATCGGCATTGAGATTTCCATAAGTCTTTGTTCCCGGCGGCATGTAACTGTTGTCCTTGATCTTGTTCGGAAGCTGGACATACAGGAAATGAATACCCTTCTCCTCCAGAGTCCTATCAAGCTCTGTTACCTTTTTCGCGTACTTCGTCATATCGCGTTCCGGAAGTCGATACATGATTTGTCCGTTCGACATTTTATAGACGTCATATTCGGAACCGCCTCCGCGAACAATGGTCGTACCGACGCAGCGCTGAAACAGCCCGTTGACATTGATCCACTGATTTCTCCACTGAAACCTCTCATTCAATGCGCTCTCGAGCTCACTCTTGCAGTGCAGGTAGTTGTGCGTTTCTATGACTTCCTTGATCGTTCCCCTGCAATTGTACGCCGTCGTTGCGCCTACGACGAAGATTACAAGCAGAACAATGATGGAAAGTATTTTTCTGCAGTTTCTATTCATCCCTGCTCCTAGAAATTAAAGTAGATAAACGGGTTGTATGTACTCTTAACGATGAATGATACCGAGCACAGGAACAGTATCACGAGACATATGACAGCCAGAATATTCAGGAGCATATTGTCTCCAAATTTCTCTTTCAATTTTGGTACGACAGGCATGCACCCTATCGTTGCCGCGGCGAGATAGACCGCATACTGTCTGAAGTATTCGATGAACCCATCGCTGATCAGGCCGGAGTCCAGACTGAACATATCACCGTAGTACTGGATCGCCTGCGGCAGATTTTCCGCACGGAAGATGACCCATCCGCATACTGTGAAGAACAGCAGGTAAATGTGCTTGATGATCCTGTGTTTGTGATGTTCGTCTTTGACATCAAATGGGGAATACTTCTCAAAAATCAGCAGACAGAAGTACATCAGTCCCCAGCAGATAAAGGTCCAGTTGGCTCCGTGCCAGATTCCTGTGCAGAGCCAAACGATGAATATATTGAATACGTGACGTGCCGATGTGGCAGTCCTGTTTCCGCCAAGCGGTATGTACAGGTAATCTCTGAACCAGGTTCCCAGAGAGATGTGCCACCTTCTCCAGAATTCGGTCGCAGACTTTGAAATATATGGATAATTGAAGTTCTCGAGAAAGTGGAATCCGAACATCTTGCCAAGTCCGATTGCCATGTCCGAATAACCGCTGAAATCAAAATAGATCTGGAAGGTGTATGCAATGGCGCCGAGCCATGCGAGAAGCATCGAATTCTCCCCTGCCGTTTCAAAAGCAAAATCCGCCACGATTGCCATGTTGTTGGCGATCAGGACCTTTTTGCTCAATCCGATGACGAACCTTACGATTCCCTGCGAGAAGTCGTCGATGGTTTCTTTCCTGTTTTTGATCTGATCGGCAATGGTCCTGTACCGGACGATCGGTCCGGCAATCAGCTGCGGGAACATGGCGATATACAGTCCGACATTGAGGATGTTCTTCTGGACCTCACCGTCTTTTCTGTAAATGTCCACGACATAGGAAATGGCCTGGAACGTAAAGAAGGATATTCCGATCGGCAGTTCGATTACAGGCAGAGTGATGTCATTCAGTCCGCTGAACACCATTTTGGCATTTTCCATCGTGAACATGAGGTATTTAAAAATAAAAATGATGCCCAGGTTCACAAACAGATCTCCAACGATGATCAGTTTGCTTGCGCGAGTGTCTCTGTATTTGTCAACAAGAATGCCGAACATCCAGTTCATGACGATGGACAGCATCATGACAAAGACAAATTTCGGTTCGCCCCAGGCATAGAAAAATAAACTCGCAATAAACAGAAATACATTCTGCAGCGTGCGGCTTGGTTTCAGAATCGTATAATACAAAAACAGTACTACGGGCAAAAAGATGAAAATGAAAACAGTACTGGAAAATAACATACTATTCCTTCGTCGTCTCCCTAAGTCCTTCTACAGCATCATCGAGATACGGGTCTACGATATATCTGACGCCTTCCTTGTGATCTACGTATTTCGGCAGTTGCAGCAGCGATGGCGACGGCCAGTTGTTGCCTTCTATGATCAAAGGCCCGTCTTCCGCTATCGCGACATCCCACCCGGCATATCCCAGTCCGGCGATCGCAAAGGTCTTTCTGTGGATCTTTTCAACCATCTGAACCACCTCATCCCAATAAGGAATCTGGAAGCCCAGCATCTCAGTGCCTGTCGTTGGATGGTGTGTGACAGGTTCTCCCTTTTTGTTTGCGGCCACTGTATCAAATCTGCCTGTATTGATGTCGACGCTGACACACATACCGCCCTGGCTGGCGTTATCTGTGATGTTTCCATCCACGCCCATACGGCAGGCAGCGTACAAAATCTTGAACTGGTCATGCAAAAGCAGGGTTACCACACGAACAGTGTTGACGGAATCCCCATACAGACGGTTCATCTCCGGATGCTGACGTATGCATTCTTCGATGAAGCAGCCGGTGCCCTTATGCATCTTCTGGTTCACTTCCATAACATGATCATACGTCTGGCGCATCTCTTCATCGTTTGTCGGCACCGGCAGTTTTTCGATGCCTTTGCCGCCGCTCGAAATCTGTGGTTTCAGAATGAAATCACCTGTGTGGAACTCTTTGATCAACTCACTGAACTCATCATAAGGCATCTCGACACAGGCGAACCACTTCCTGCGAATGAACTCAGGAAAATTCGTGTTAAATCTGATCTTGTCATCGAAGATGTCCTTATCGGAATCCATCGTCTTGAATTTCCTGCTCATTTCTCTGGACTGAGGCCGCAGGAACATCTTGTCTTTTTCTTCATCAGAAAGAAGATCCCATTCGTACTTTTCGAAGAAACCAATTCTCAGCTCTCTTGTGAATTTCGCCTCAATGATCTGTCTTTCTATGTCAACAGGATCACCGCCGTGTTTCTCAGCAACGCGTTTGGCGATACTCTTTCTGCGCTTGCTCTTTCGATGGAATTTCCTGAGTTTCTCCTCCGGAACATTCCAATATCCCAGCGTGACGTATGTCTTCATATCGATTCCATACTTGCCCGCCTTTGCTAATCTGCGCAACGTTTCTTCTTTTGTCCAACCCGTCTTCTGCATGATCAGACGGATCATTCTCCACTCTTGGTACTTTTCTTTGATCGAACTCATGTCAATTCTTCCTGATGATCTCTTCCCAGATTCTCTTACAGTTATCTCTATCTAAGTGGCTATAATATACTTTTCTCATCGGCTCATAAGCCTCATTCATTTTAAATCCGCTGTCGATGTACGATGCAACCAGATCGATCAGCGTATCGCAATCCGTTGCGTTCTCGCCCGGAAGCTCCGTTTCAAGATCGATGTAGCTTCCCCACACGTCATCGTAGCGCTCTCTGTCGTACTGATAGAACACAGTCGGCTTACCCATGTACAGGACATCCCATACGATACTGGAATAGTCCGTGATCAGGAGACTGCAGCGCATCATCAGTTCATCGAGAGGTACTTCCCCGTTATAGACGATTCTGACGTTTGGACAATTGCTGTGAAAAGCGTCTGTATGTTCTGAAATGGAAGGATGCTGATACAGATTCAGCGTGATGCCGTTTTCCACTAACAATTGGCTCAAACGCGGTGCGTTGATAAACTCCATATATCGGTCATAGTAATCGCTTTTGACGAAAACATCTCTTTCGACACCGAAGACCCACGGTCTGAATGTCGGCATGAGCAGTATTTCCTTGTAGTTTGAAGATACATCTTCCAAAGCGTCAAATCGGGCATATCCCGTGTCCACGATCGCCGATTCGTCGTAGCCGAGATAGTCGCGGACGATATCCGCTTCCCGCCTTGAACTGACGGTGACAAGCTGAGACTTCATGTTCTTTGCAAAAAACTGACTGCCCAACTGCTTCAGCGCCAGAATTCCATGCTGCAGGAAAACATGCTTTTTCTTCTCGATACATGGGGCGATAATGCTTTCTCTCGTCTGCCATACATAAGCGTGATTTCTCGACTCCGAGCTTATGAGCGCCTTGCACGCAAGAAGATAGATCATGTACTTGATGCTCATGAAATCGATCACATTTTTATCGTACTGACGGATCTTGTTGTAATCAGGCGCATCCTTTTCTATAACGTAATAGATCGAGGCGCCCATTTTCTTTTCGGTATCATTCTCCATAGCATGCATGAACAGATAATACCCGTTGTCCTGCGCTTTATTGCATCGCTTCTCGTGGACGAGGTAGATGTTCTTCCTGTCATAATGACCGCGCCTGACAGCGTATACAGCTCTCGCGACAATCTCCTTGAACTTCCGGTCATTGCCGTCGTATCTGTTCTTTTCTCTGTATCTGATATTGACGTTGCCGCTCTTCGTGTAATAAGGGAAAATGACGTAGTCGCCTCTTGTATGGCAGTCATCAAAGAGAAAATCCTTGAATTTGCGCTGCCGCCCCTTATCTCTCGTCATCTTGCATCCATAGAGTTTGCCGTCTTCCTCATAGGCGAGATACAAAGACCAGTTTGCACTTCTGAACGGGAACGAATCCAAATCGATGACAGCCGAAAAAATCAGGTTTTTCCCTTCTGTCTTTTGGTTTCGAAAGTCGATCAGATAGGCCTCCCGGTCTTCAGGGATCTTGTGTTTATACGCCATGCAGAATCCGACCCATTTCCTGCCGTCTTTCTTGCACTGCGCATCGACCTGCAATGAACTGCCCTTTATTCTGAGACGCAAAAGCTTCGTCTTCGTTTTGCTTGATTCAATTTCGCAAGGCTTAAAATCCATACTTAAAGGACCTCTATATTTCCTCTTTCAATAACGTTCTTCATCGCATTGCGTGTATCGAATATCGCTTTGCTGTTCTTCTGGATCATATCGTAGTCAAAATCGCTATGTGCCGTCGTAATGACTACCAGATCATAACCGCTGATGATCGAAGGATCGATCTTGTCGATTCCCTTTCTGGTCTTCCCCTCTTCCGTGTATTCCGGGATATACGGATCATAGTAATCTACCAGAGCGCCGGTCTCTTCAAACTTGTCGATGACCTTGATCGCCGCGGACTCACGATAATCGTCGATATCCTGCTTATATGCAACTCCGAGGACGAGGATCTTTGAATTCTTCAGCGGTTTCTCGTGTTCGTTCAGTATCTTGGCAGATCTGTCAACACAGTACTCCGGCATCTTGTCATTGATGACCATGGAACTTTCGATCATGGAAGTATGGAAGCTGTACTCCTTCGCTCTCCATGAAAGATAGGATGGATCCAGCGGAATGCAGTGTCCTCCAAGTCCCGGACCCGGATAGAACGGCTGGTATCCGTACGGCTTCGTACTGGCTGCGTCGATAACTTCCCAGATATCGATTCCCATTTTGTTGCAGAGAATCGCCATCTCATTGACCAGACCGATGTTGATATTTCTGTAGGTGTTCTCCAGGATCTTTTCCATTTCCGCAACGGCCGGCGATGAGACTTTGTAGATACCGCCTTCGATGACGGAACTGTAGATCGCTGACATGACTTCAGCCGCGTCCTCTCCGATTCCGCCGATAACTTTCAGCGTGTTTTTCGTCTTAAAGTTTTTGTTGCCCGGGTCTACTCGCTCCGGCGAAAAACCCAGATAGAAGTCTTCACCGCATACGAGACCGGATCCCTTTTCGAGAATCGGTTTCACGAACTCCTCGGTCGTGCCGGGATAGGTCGTTGATTCCAGTACGACCAGCGTCTCCTTTGACAGGTTTTCTGCGATCATTCTGGATGCCGTTTCGATATAGCTCATATCCGGCTGCCCATGTTCATCCAGAGGGCTCGGAACGCAGATGGCAACAAAATCCATATCCGCGATTCCCGAATAGTCCGTTGATGCGCTCAGTTTACCTGCCTGTACATATTCCTTGAACTCGTCATCTTTGATGTCACCAATATAGTTGGTTCCTTCATTGATCAGTTTCACTTTCTCTTCGGATACATCAAAGCCTTTTGTGATGTACCCGGCCTTCGCGTATTCAAGAGCAAGCGGCAGGCCGACGTAACCGAGACCGACGACTGATGTCTTCATCGTTCTTTCTTCGATTTTTTTCAGCAGTTTGTTTTTCATTTTACTTGTCCTTCCATTCTATTTCACTGTACGAATTGCATTATATACTCTTTCACAATTGTTTCTATCCGTAAAGGCGAAGAAGTCTTCTACCTTGTCAACATATTCCTGCTTCATTTTGCAATCATGTTCTATATAATCGATCAGCGTGAGAACCGTTGACTCCAGATCTCTCGTAATCGGTCCGAAACCGTTCTCTTCATATGTAAAGTAACCTTTGCCCCATACGTGGTTCTGATAGAATGACTCAGCATCGAACTGGGAATAGATGACCGGCTTCTTCAGATAAGCGAAGTCAAAAGCAACGCTGGAATAGTCGGTGATCATGAGATTGCTCTCTCTGAATACCGTCTGATAATCCGCTACACCTTCGCCGACTTCAAACACATCGTTGGATTGGAAATCCTTCGTCTGCTTTTCAAATACAGGATGCATATAGAAGGTTCCTGTGTATCCGTGTTTACGCATGACATCCAGCAGGCGCTCATCATTGATCAGCCCGTTATAGAACTGGTAGTAATCTGTTTCCTTAAAATCTCTGATGTATGCTCTCTGGGACGAGTGTGGGAGCAGCGGTCCTTCCAGATTCTTTCTCCACGTCGGCATGATCGTGATCTTATTCTTGCTCTCATCGTACAGATTGTCGTAGCGAGGCAGACCGGTCAGCCAGACTCTGCTTTCATCGTAGAGATAATTGCCTGCAAGGATGGCATCCCTTTCATATTTTGAAGTCGTATCCAGGATCCTGATGTTCTTATCCAGCCTGTTCAGCCAGGAACTCTGATCGTTATGGGACACGCCGTGTCTCAGATATACGAAATCGTAATTGTACAGGTCCTGATAATACTTCTTGTTTCCGCCGAACGGGTTCAGCGCCAGATTGTTGCCTGCAGCAGATATGATCTTACTGGAGTGCAAAATCTTCACCTTGTGCTTAACTGATCCGTATTCAAGAACCGGACCGATTTTCGTCAGCCGCTCAAAATCATGACTGCTCTTCTTGAGCAGGAAGTACGGCTTGACTTCCCTGCGCTTCCCGCTGGTCATGAGGTATCTGAAGAAATGTTCTCCATTGTCATTGGCAACATGCGGTCTGTCAACAACGACCCAGATCGGCTTGCCCGAGTTGAACGGCTTGGTCAGCCAGTAGATCAGACGGAAACCGACAACATTTCGCAGTCCCTGTGCGTAGATCGCCTTCAGGTATTTGATTTCCTGCTTGAAATGCTTCATCCCGCTGTTCTTTTGAATAACGATCCTGCCGTTTCTGTAGAGAACCATATAACCGTCCTTTGTGAAATAGGAGGCGTTCGATTTCTCGTTGAGTCTCGTGAATGCGCCGAGTTTGACGATCGTCTTGTAATCCTTGTCCTTGCCTTCGTATCTAACACAGAATTCGTATGACGTTCCAAAGGTCGCCGGTGCGGATACGGCGAATCTCTTCCCCGTAAATACCTTCTCCTCGTTATATCCAAACTCGTCTCGAATCGGAAAATCTATGATTTGTGCTTCGTAGGAATTCCCTTTTTTGTCCTTGAGCACGATTTTGACGTTTTCATCCGCAATGGTAAGGTTTGTATAGCCCTCAAAGGTGATCGTCTTGCTTTCTGCATCCAGATCGATGATCTTCACTGTGATTCCGCCGACGCCGGATGCGTCATATACACAGTTACCGTTGAAGATCAACTGGCCTTTGTCGTTCATTTCGGATTCCGGATAGATGTCTCTGCCGTATTTCAGTTGATAGGCATATTTGATCTGCGTTGGTGTGGCTTTGAAGCAGTTAAAGATCGCCTTATCAGGAAGATCCTGCAGCGTTTTTTTCACATCATCCTCAAAGGCCTCCTGCGTGATCGCACGGATAACCATTCGGCTGAGGACACCGTTCACGTAGTTGGATACCTCTCCGTGCGCGGCAACGGAATGAGCTCTTACCTCTTCCGCGAATTTGGCCAATCCGGCCAGATCAGTATTGAACCAGTCATCCTTTACCAGCAGATATGCCGTCTGGACGAACCCGTACTTTTCTTTCACATCGATGGCCATAACCAGCATGCTCATCACATCCATCGTCTCCACGCCGGAGTAAGGCACTGCTTTTTTCAGGGCACTTCTTCTGATCATCGCCGATCTGATATCGATTGCCGGTCTGGCATCCAGTTTCTTCGTATCGGAAATCACGCCTTCGCCGTTGGTGGAGGCAGGTTTCTTGTTCTTCTCCTTCTCGAAGAAACTGACCTTCTTGCCGAGAGCGACGTCGACGTCGTCTGCCTTTTCATCAAGGAAACGGATCAATTGATGCAGGGCGGATTTTTCCCAGACGTCAAATCCGTTGGAAAAGACCACCTTATCCCCTGCGATGACATCCAAAGCATCCTGACTGCCGGACACTTTTGTGATCGCGAGTCCGCGATCTTCGTATTCCTTCAGCGTCGCATCCGGACCTTCGGCCGCTTCATCGAAGTAGATGATCTGCAGATCCTCAGGTTTCAGCCCATCCTGTGCAACAAGACTGTCCATGACGCCCTTGAGCTCTTTCGTGCTTCCTCCCTTCGCGAGAATCACGCTTAATTTGTATTTGATTTCATTCGTTAAATCTGCCAAAACAAGTCTCCTTTATAACCGTTAAAAGCCTCTATAAATAAACGCCGCCGCATCGTATCCGGGTCCGTAGATCCCCAGCATAAGGACAAGTCCAAATCCTGCCAGCAGTATCGCCCACCTTGCAGGCAGCGGCAGCCTGTCCATCATTTCACGGAAGGCTTTGCTTCCGTCTCCTCCGTTGATTCGCGCATCACGTTCCTCATAGATGCTGATCAGAAGCCAGATGATGCAGCATCCTCCGATGATCAGGAAGTCCAAAGGCGTCAGCCCCAGATTCATGACTGTCTCAAGGAACGGTACGCCATGATTCAATCGGAACATAGAGAAGAACATCGTCACGGCAACGCCAAATGACGCAGCCCTTGGGAATGCTCTCCCACATACAACTATGAAAAATGTTCTGACGATCTGGAAGCCCTTCCACGCCCTCGATGAGGCATTGATATGAAGTTTTTCCAGAATGCCTCTGAGCAAAGGCTCAAAGAGAAGCCCAAGTACGATGACCGTCCCGTTGTAAAGACCATATGCAACATACTTGAACGCCGCTCCATGCCATAGCCCAATGGTGATGAACGTACAGTACTGCGCTATGATAACCGGAAATAACTTCCCGATCCTGTCCCCAAAAACATTTCTCAGGCTTTTGCCCGCCTTGCCAAAGAACTTTGACATGGCAACCGGGTAAAAAATATAATCTCTGCACCAGTGCGAAAGGGAGATGTGCCACCTGTTCCAGAATTCTGACAGATCGTGTGAAAAATACGGTCTGCGGAAGTTGTGCGTCATCTCGATCCCCATGCATTGGGCGATACCTCTCGCGATATCGATTCCTCCGCTGAAGTCAGCATATATCTGTATGGTATAGAACAGCAGAGCAACGAATACCGCGCCGCCCGTATAGTCCGTGTAGTTGTCAAAGACCTGGTCGCAAAGGATGTCTATCCTGTCCGCTATGACGAGCTTTTTGAAAAAGCCCCACAGCATCAGCTGGGCTCCGTGGGTCAGATTTCTAAACTGAAAGCTATGCCCTTCATATAACTGATGTGCAAGCTGATCGTACCTTGAAATTGGCCCCTGAACGATTTGCGGAAAGAACGCCGTAAACAGTGCAAACTTGGCAACGTTTGTATCGGGCTCTATTTTATTTCGATAGAGATCGAATATGTAGGCTGCTGACTGGAAGGTGTAAAATGAAATACCCAGAGGGATCAAAAGCTCACCCGTATCAAACAGCCCTGCAGCCTGCAGATAGTACCTGAAATACTTCAGTACTGCCAGAATCCCAAAGTCCAGAACGAGAATCAGCGCGACCATCTTGCGTTTCTTTTTCTGTGATGATGCCTTGATTTCTTTCTTTTCTTCTCTGGAAAGTTCCGCCTTGTGCGCATCAATATATGCCGTGTGCTGCGCATTGCAGCTGCCGATATATCTTCCTCCCAGGTAAGTAACTGCCGTAGTCAGCAGAATAAAAACGAATGTCTTCGGACTGGACAGCAGGTAGAAGGCGTAACTCGCGGCAAGCAGAACGACCCATCTCCAGTTTTGCGGGACGAAATAATACAGCGCAACACAAATGATTGCAAATATTAAAAAGTATAACGACGTAAATGCCATTCAGGTATTTGCCCTTTCAGGATTACTCCTGCGCTCTTGTGATCAATTCCACCATTGCGTCAACAGAGTTGAAATTTTCAGGAACGAGGTCCTCAACTGATATCTCAACATCGAATTCATCATTGAATTCTCCAACGATCGCAACGATATCCAAAGATGCCAGAATGTTATCGTCGATCAGCTTCGTTTCGTTTTCAAAATCAACGTCTCCTCTGATTCCTGTCAGAATTTCTAATACTGTTTCTCTCATTTGTCTTTTCCTTTCTCAGTTAATTTATACGTTTTCTTCTTCGATATCTCCGTTCTCTTCACTGCCCTCAGTTTCCGCGGGCTCTTCTACGAGATTTTCTCCCCTCAGAACCATGACAGCAGATTTGATGTCTCCATCATAGATGATCCTGCCTTCCTGAAGAACGATGCCGCGTGTGCACACCTTCCTTGCAAACGCCGGTCTGGTAGAGACCATGACAGCCGTCATGTCTTCATTTTCCTTCAGGTATTCGGCTATTTTATTTTCGCACTTCTCTTTTCTGCGATTTCCGCCGCCGCCGGACACTTCATCTGCAATGAGGATGTCAGCCTTTGCCTTCAGGTGGACTGCCAGGGCAAGCAGTGTCGCCGTACCCTTTGGAGCCCGTTTCAGCGGGAGGTCCGCATAATCTTCCATTTCGGCAAACTGGATGATTTCATCCTCGTATTGACTAATTTCCTTCTTTGGAATGCCGACAACGTTTGCTTTCATGTATATATTCTCTCTGCAGGTAAACTCGTCAACGAGACCGATTTTGGAAACCATCATCGCATTGATCTTTCCCTTTACCTGCACTTTACCGTTTGTTGGATAATAGATCCCGGCAATGATGCTCAACAGTGTCGTTCGACCGTCGTCCATTTTGCCAAACACAGCAACTCTCTCACCCTTTTCGATACGCAAAGTGACGTCAGTCAATGCCTGTTTAACTTCCGTCGGTTCTTTCCCGAAGAGAATACCTGTGATTCTTTGGATATTCTTTCTGTAGATATTGTATCTTTTTGTAACTTTGCTTAATTTGATTACAGTTTCACTCATTCTGATCACCTAAAGGACATCTGGAATTCGTTTGATCAACTTCTTGTACATAAGAATTGCGACCGCGGCCATAACGACCAGCACGATCATAAAGCATCCAAATTTCAACGGTTCCTCAAAGAACCAGATATGCCTGCAAACCGCATTTCGATATCCTTCTACGATGTACGAAATCGGGTTGAACAGGAATACCTTCTGCGCCGACGGACTGAGTCTGTGCAGATCGAACAAAATCGCCGACAACCAGAAAACCGCCTGATTTACCAGCTGCAGGAAATTATAGAAATCCTTGTACATGACAGAAATCAGCCCTGTTCCGATACTCCAAAAGCACGCCATGATGAACATCAGCAGCGTATAGAACGGAATCTGGATCCAATAAATGCTCGGCGCCACACCGAACAGGAAGCAGATCACAAAACCCAGTCCAAGCATGACGAAATGAATCAGCAGGTAGGACAGCGATACTGAAATCGGCAGTGTCCCGACCGGATACTTGGCTTTTGAAACGTAATTGGCATTCTTTCTAAAACAGGATGCACCGTTCAGTATCATATCCCGCATATAGAAGAATGCGACCATTCCTATGGTCAGCCAGATAAAGTACGGGCAAATCAGACCGTCAATGGATTTGGAGCTTTTGAATCCAATCGTAATCGCGAAATAGAAGACGCAGATATACATTGTCGGTTTCAGGATGGCCCATAAAAACCCCGCATCCGATCCTTTGAACTTGACCTTCTGAATGCTCTTTGCCAGAGTCCACATCTGGTCCCGATGTGTAATATTCTCTTTTATCAGTTTGATTAGTGTTCTCATTGTTATCTGTTTGAATACATCTTTTCGTAGTACTGCTGATATTCTCCGGAAATGATATTCTTCCACCAGTCTTCATTCGCGAGATACCAGTCGATGGTCTGCTTGATACCATCTGCGAACATGGTCGTCGGGAGCCATCCGAGTTCGTTATGAATCTTGGTCGGATCGATGGCATAGCGCAGATCATGACCCTTGCGGTCGCCGACGAATGTGATCAGGCTTTCCGGTTTGCCAACCTGCTCCAGAATGATTTTGACGACCTCCAGATTGGATTTCTCGTTGTGTCCGCCAATATTATAGACCTCGCCCACCTTACCTTTGCGGATGATCAGGTCGATGGCTCTGCAGTGGTCCTCAACGTAAAGCCAGTCGCGCACGTTTTCCCCGGTACCGTAGACCGGCAGGTCTTTGTCCGCTAATGCGTTGGCGATCATGAGCGGAATCAGTTTCTCAGGGAACTGATATGGGCCATAGTTGTTGGAGCATCTGCTGATGGTGACAGGAAGTCCGAAGGTCCTGTGGTAAGCCATGACCAGCAGGTCTGCCGCAGCCTTTGATGCAGAATACGGGCTAGACGCCGTGATCGGCATATCTTCTGTGAAGAACAGGTCCGGTCTGTCCAGAGGCAAGTCTCCGTAGACCTCATCAGTGCCTACCTGATGATATCTTTCGATGCCGTACTCGTTGCAGGCATCCATCAGCACCTGTGTTCCAAGGATATTCGTTTTAAGAAAGATGCCCGGATCTTCGATGGATCTGTCCACGTGAGATTCCGCCGCAAAGTTTACGACAACGTCGAACTTCTCCCCTTCAAAGAGTTTGAAGACAGCTTCTCTGTCGGCAACATCGCCTTTGACGAATTTGAACTTCGGATTGTCCATTACGGGCTCCAGTGTTTCCAGATTGCCCGCATAGGTCAATGCGTCCAGACATACGATTTCATCCTCAGGATGTGCGTCCAGCATGTAGAATATGAAGTTGGCGCCGATAAACCCTGCTCCTCCTGTGACGAGTATTTTCATATCATTCCTCCTGTAATTATTTGAATACTTCCGCAGCTACGCGTTCACACGCGTGTCCGTCATCGAGATAGTTATATGTTTCATTAAAAGCCGCATAACGGCTGTCCAGTTCACCGCCTGCCGCATTCCTGATCGCCTCCGCGAGTTCATCTTCGTCCTGAATGATCGGTCCCGGAAGTTCATCCAGGGAGATGTAGAAACCTCTGACATCGTCCCGGTATGCTTCCAGATCATACATGAAGAAGATGATTGGTCTTCTCAGGATCGCGTAGTCAAAGAATACGCTGGAATAGTCCGTGATCAGCATGTCGCTGACTACATAGAGATCATTGATCTCATCGTAATCGGAAACATCGTAGATGAATCCGGCATACTTTTCGAAGTCGAACTTGTTCGCTACGAAGTAGTGCGCTCTGAACAGTATGATGAAATCATCTTCAAGTTCCTTCCGCAGCTTCTCAAAGTCAACTTCCGCTTTCAGCACATATCCGACGCCGCTGGTGTGCTGGTTGTCTCTCCACGTCGGCGCGTAGAGGATGACCTTCTTCCCTTCCGGGATCCCCAGCTCTTTCTTGATCCTTGCAGCGTCTTCCGCCGTGAAGTTGCTCAAAAAGTCATTTCTCGGATATCCCTTCTCAATGATGATATCCTCGCGCCCGATATTATAGAGGGCAAAAGCCGAAATGAACTTCTCCGTGCAAAACCTCGACGGTGAGGTCATATATGTGTACTTCGTCGCATCGGTACTGTACTGTTTGCAAAGTTCCGCCTTCGTCATTTTGGCATTGGCGCCGGACACCTGAATGTCGAAGCCAAGCCTTTTGAGCGGCGTTCCGTGCCAGCACTGGAGATACACCTGCTCGTCTCTGAGCGGGATCACGTCCGGCACTCTGGAATTGGTGACCCAGTATTTGGCCGTAGCGTAGTACTTATAGTGGTCATCCGAATTGTATTTGTACACTCTGGTCCTGCTGTTGTTCTCGAGGTACCTGTACTTTTCCGGTTCCTTGAAGAACCAGTAGAATTCATATTTGTCGTAGGCAGGATCCGTGAGCATATATTCGTAGATCGCTCTCGGACTGTCCGCATATTTCCTGCCCAAAAAGGACATGAAACAGATGGCATTGTCCTGCACCGGAGCCTTTGCCTGCTGCTTGTATCGCTTTCTGTTTTTCCTGAATGCCGCTCCGTCGATCAGCTTCCTGAAGAACGGGCTGCGTTTGGAAAGATCGTTTCTAATTTTCCACTTTAATTTCATTTACAACCCTCTCTGCAGCGTGTCCGTCATCCAGATAGTTATATGTATCGTGGAATACCTGATACTTCTCTTTGTATTCTTCTGCAATGCTGTTTACATTTTTGATTGCCTCGACCAGTTCGTCCTCCGTCTTCAGGATCGGTCCCGGCAGCGTGTCGACCGAGAAATAGAATCCCCGGATATCGTTCTCATACTGCTCCAGGTCGTACATGTAGAACAGCTCCGGTCTGCCCAGGTTCGCGTAATCGAAGAAAACGCTGGAATAATCCGTGACCAGCAGATCCGATACCAGATACAGCGACGTGATGTCGTCCAGCGAGGAAACATCGTAGATGAATCCCTCATATCTGGAAAAGTCAAACTGGTTCGCCACGAAATAATGAGCTCTGAAGAGTATCACGTATTCATCGCTGAATTCCTTCTGCAATCTGTCAAAATCGATGTGGGTGTCATAGGTGTACCCGCTTCCGTCATGCTGGTTGTCGCGGAAGGTCGGTGCATAGAGGATCACCTTTTTCCCTTCCGGAAGGGCCAGCGCCTCTCTCACATCACGGACATCTTCCTCCGTGTAGTTTGCCAGCATGTCATTTCTCGGATAACCGGTCTCGATGATGATGTCTTCCCTGCCCAGCGCCTTGAGATTGAACGCGCTGATGAATTTCTCCGTGCTGAAGGCCGACGGGGAAATGAAGTAATCATATCTGACCACATCCGCATCGTTCTTGCTCCTGATCTCCCGCAGAGAATTCATAACATTTCCCTGCTCCGCAACGATATCGCATCGGAGTCTCTTGAGCGGCGTACCGTGCCAGGTCTGCAGAAAGATCTGACCGTCTCTCTTGATGATCCCGTTATCCAGATTGGAGTTGGTGATCATATACTTCGTGGACGCAACGGCTTTGTAGTACTCTCTGGTCCCGCGGACGACGATGCGCGCTCTCTTGAGCTGCGGAATGCAGGCAGCCTTTTCCCTGTCGTTGATGACCCAGACGAACCTGTAATCATCGAACTCGGGATTACCGATCATGTATTCATAGATCGCCTTCGGGTTGCAGCCGTACTGGCGGCCCATGAAGGTTTCGAACATAACGGATTTCTCGTCGATGTCCACGCTTCTGGCGATCTTTCTGTACTTGTTCTGTTTCAAAGCAGCGTTGACTTTTCTCACGAAGATTCTTGCTGCTTCGTTGTGTTTCAATGCATTTCTGATATGCTTCTTAATGGTTTCCATCTATACCTTTGCCTCTATTTCATCAGACTGACGAGGTATTCACCAAGCCTCTCCGTGCAGTCATCTGTATCGACAGATATATATTTATCTCGAAAGCGTTCCAACGCTTCGAAGTCGTATTCCTCTTTCATCATCTGCGACAGTGCCGTCGCGTCTGCCGCCGCAGCCTGCCCCATCTCTTCCATCGGGTCGACATTGAGTCCCACCTGCTCCTTGTATTCCTCGTAATCGTACAGGTAGAAGTAGACCGGTTTTCCCGTCAGTGCCGCTTCAACGCCCAGAGCCGAGTAATCGGTGATCACCGCATCGCACACCTTGAGCCAGTCGTAGGAGCTGTATTTGCCGCCGTTGATGACACCGTCAGGAATCTCTCCGTCCTGTTCGTACACCGGATGGAGCCTGACCACCAGCGCAAAGGCTTCACGGTCCAGCGCTTCTGCAAACTCGCTGACCCTGACCTTCTCTCCCTTTCGGAAGGTCGGCACATAGAGAGCGATTTTCCGCTCCGGTCCGATGCCGTATTCCTTGCGGATGTCCTGGGCAAACTCCGTATCCTTCCGCAAGATCTCGTCGATGCGCGGAAGTCCCATGTAGACAAGCTGGCTCTCGTCCAGATTCATGCCTTTGCAAAAGGCCCGGCCTGTCTCTTCGCTTGGACAGAGCACGTGGTCATACCTGCGGTGCATCTGCATGATCTCAGCAACGGTGCTGCTGTGGCCGGCAGGCTTATCCAGGGTCTGATAGCCGAACTTCTTGATCGCAGCCAGGGCGTGCCACATCTGAAGGACCTTCGTCTGCGGTTTGTGGTCCAGGAGACACGCAGCGATATTGTACCCGTCGACCACGACCACTTTCGACGTGGCGAGGGCGTGCATCTGCCTGAGCATGTGTCCGCCGTAGCGCAGCGCTCCGGCCGCCGATTCATCCAGCCTTCTGACCAGAACTTTCACATCGATCTCAGGATGATGCTCTGCCAGGTATTCGGTCAGTTTCCTGATATCCAGAGACGGCGAAGCGCTCTGCCTCGAAAGAAACGCTATCCTGTTCTTCACAGAGCAAAGCCTCATCGGTGCGTATGCAATTTTCAGGCACAAAACGCCTGCTTTGAGAATTGCTTTTTTCATTATTCTTAACTATTAATTTTACCTTTTTCTGCTTTGTTTTTCAACCTTATAGGATTCCGTCCCTCTTAGCCATTGCAATGAACCGCTCCGTATTTTTGCCGTCGTGATACGTGACGATTTTCGCATAGTTCTCTTTATATCTCTGTGACGGCGGTTCTGCATAGGAACCCTCGATGGAAGCCGTCAGTTCTTCACGGTTCATGCAGATATCTCCGAAGGCCAGATCTTCTGTCAGCATCAGGTGAGCGCTTTCGCCGTACTGCTTCATGCAGGCGTCCTTATCCTGCCAGCAGAATACGATGGAGGCTCCCCTGTAGAATGCGTCATATACGATCGATGAATAGTCCGTGATCATCAGTCTCGTTTCACTCAGGATCTCATCGTACTTCACGCCCGGAACGTAGTACTTCCATACCGGATCCTCCGGCAGCCTGCTGACCTGATCCTGAATCAGCGGATGCGGCAGCACAGCCAGTTTATCCTTAAGTTCCTCCGGAACGCTCTCGACGATCATGCGGAGCATCTTGTAGTAGCCGGTCTGGCTCAGTCCTTCTTTGCCGCTGACGTATTCCCATGGGCGCCATGTGGTCATGATAACGATGCGGTCGGCGTCAGGCTTTTGCATGCTCCTGTCGAACTTCGGAAGTCCGCAGATGTATATATCCTCCGCTGTGTAGTTCGTGTTTTCAATGAAGTGATCCGCTTCCAGCTGGGAGGATACGACGACGCGCTCCTTCCTGCCGTTCTCCGCCTTGCGGAAGAATGCCCGCTGCTCTGAATCCAGGGACACCATGTACATGACGCCGTGCTGGAGGAATGCATAGTCTTTCTTACCGTTCAGGATGTGTTTCTTGAACAGTTTGTTGGCTGACTTTTTCTCCAGACAGTGATCCAGTGACTCCGAAGAGATGATGGACCTTGCGGCGAACATATTGATATAGTGTTCCATTGAATATCTGTCCACGATATACTTGCGGTATTTGGCGTCGATCTGATCTCTGTGGGCGTAGTCCCTGTCCAGGATGAATCTCACGTCTGTTCTGCCCTGATCGATGAGCTTCTCAAAGAGCACAGATGCGCTCTCCTCATATCTGGCGCAGTTCTTCTCATACAGCAGTACCGGGCGTTTTCCGGTGCGGATCTTCGACAATGCGTAGGCCCTTTTCAGTTTGTTCTGCTCCGCCTTGTTGTCGGAGATGTTTCGCTGTCTTATCATGAATCTGATGAGACGGTAATCCTCTTTCAGTTCGCAGACCATGTCGGAACCCGGCACGCTGACGACCTGCACGTCTCCGCGTCTCCCCTTCTTCGACATGACCGGCACACGCAGCAAAGCCTCGCCTGCATTCATGCGGATGCTGACGAGATTGCTGGAATACCAGGCGGTCATCTCTCCTGTAGGGACCGATACGGCGAAGGAGCCGGTCACCCTGCGAACGCCGTCCGTGACTGCCGTATCCTTCCGGGTCCACTGCAGAGGATAGACGAATACGTCGCTGTAGACCTTGGAGCCGATCTCCAGTTCACAAGGCAGCGGCATCAGATCTTCAGGCAGCGTGATCTGCATCTGCCCATGGAGGATGGTATGTTCCTCCGTCCTGTCTATATCAAAGGATTCGATCTCGGCGAAGATTCCCGTGCACGGGACATCTCCCCAGAGATCCGGTGTGATGTCGTTATGTTCAATGATTCTGCCGAAGCTGCTGTACAGTGCGTCGATCACCTGAGGGTGACGGTACAGAATATCGTTCGGCTTTTCGTAGAATGCCAGCGGGATCTTGTGGATCGACGTCGGCTTGTCCCCTGCCGTGATCGTTCCGATACGGTAGAACATATCCGTATTGAGGAAGCTGATTTCCCTGCAGTTGATCGTCTCAAAAAGCCGCTTGTATTCACGTTTATAATATTCCTGCGCACGGGATGCGAACCAGCCGCGGCTTCTGTTGAAGTGCAGCGCAGCCTTTTCCTCCCGGCTCATGTTGCCTTTGCCCGCCATGCGCAAAAACCCGACGGCAGGATCCAGACCCTTCAGATACCTGATCGTCTGCGGTCCCAGATCGTTTTCAAAGGCGATGACGGTGTTTTTCTTTTCCTCGTCTGAGAGCCCATCCAGAACCTTGTCCGTCAGCCTGCCGCTGATCTCCTTTTCCAGATCGCCCGCGTAGAGGATCGTCATGTCGTTATCCTGATTCCAGGACTGGACTTCCAGTCCTTCCTCTTTGCCCTCGCAGAGAAGCTGAAGGATCTTCTCTGATGCGCATCCGCAGTTCGTACTGCGGAATTCCTCTTCCAGCCGATACCCTTCGGCGGGACTTTGGATCAGGAACTTCAGCTGCTCCTCATCGTAAGCCTTCTTGAACGGCAGCTTCGTGATGTCGAAATAGAAGCCCTTTTGCGCCATGTACTCGTCATAGTCGTACATGTACATGATGATGTCGCGTCCCGTCTGGGCGAAGTCGATGATCACGCTGGAGTAGTCTGAAATCAGCGTGTCGCAGGCGCACAGGAACTCGTAGGTTTCGTAGTCTTCCGGGAATGGCCTGGCCTTTGTGAATTCGCTGTAGTCCAGATGGTCGCCGATGAGGAAGTGGAAGTTCACGTAGAGGATCTCATCCTCACCGAGGCAGGACTCGATCTGTCGGACAACTTTCTTAGCGTCCTCCACCTGACTCTGTATGTCGGCGTTTCTGCCCGTACCTCTCCAGGTCGGCATGTAAGCCAGAACTCTCCCCTTCATACCGAACTTGTCCCTGATCTCGCTTCGTTTCGCTCCGGTAACAAACAGGGCATCGTTTCTCGGATAGTCGCACAGGACTGTTTTGCCTCCAAAAAGACTGTCGATCATGTAATCCCGCATCATGATGTCCCGGGTATAGCTGTTTGGATACAGCAGATAGTCTGCGGAGAGGAAATTCTTCTGGACATTGCCGATGGATGTGGCGTTGTCGATGTCTCTCCTGCCGAGACACTTCAGCGGCGTTCCGTGCCATGTATTCAAATAGACCTGCTCTTTTCTCTTGACGAAATAGGTCGGAAAAGAGTTGTCCGTGACGAGATACTTTGCAGTAGCCAGGAGCCTTTTGTACGAATCGCTTCCGCGGATGACGGTCTTGGTTCTCGTAAATCCGTAGAATGACAGTTTGGCTTTGATGTCCTCCTCGCTTTCCTTCACGGTGACGAGATACGGCTTATATGATCTCCACTGCGCATCTGTTTCCAAGCAGCGCAAAATCGCGAACACGTTTCCGTCCGCGTGTTTGCCCTGTCCCGCTTCAAGCAGAAAGGCCTTACCGTCGATATTCTCCTTCAGGTACTGCGGGTATCCGCCCTTTTTCTTCTTCATCGTTTTATTTCTGCAGATCCTTCTTGATCTGTGTCGTTGAGATCTCCGGTGTTCTCGGGAGATAAACGACTTCGCAGTAATCCTTCAGGAAGTCAAACTTTCCTTCCCAGTCATTACCGATAACGAAGGTGTCGACCTTGAATTCCTTCACGTCGCTGACCTTCTGTTCCCATGATTCTTCAGGAATCACGAGATCCACATACCTGATAGCCTCAACGAGACGTTTTCTCTCTTCATAGGAGAAGTAGCACTTCTTCTGCTTCATGTTCCAGTTGAACTCATCCGTGGAGATGGCAACGATCAGATAATCGCCGAGTTCCTTGGCTCTCTGAAGCAGATTTACATGCCCGTAGTGAAGCAAGTCGAAGGTTCCGTAAGTTATTACTTTTTTCATTTCTGTTTCCTCCTATATATCAGCGCAATGAGAAGCGCTATCAAAAGACCGGCCAGCGATACCGCCAGTCCGAGCCTTTCCGTACCATTGTTGTATTTGAGCACGACGTGGTGGGTGCCTTTGTCCATTTCCACACCCATGAATGTGATGTTCGCTCTGGATATCTTGTCCGCCTTCGTTCCGTCCACATAGACGTCCCAGTTGGCGTTTCTGGCGATGGACAGGAACAGTATGCCGTCTTCCTTGAGCGTCACATCACCCTCTACAGTCTTATCGTCGTATGCAGTGACTTCATAAGGGACTTTTGAACGCTGGGAGACATATTTATCGTAGATGTCCATGTTCATCGAGGAGATTCTCAGGTCACTGAAGTGATACGTTCCATCCTCGGAGAGAATCACATGGATGCGGCCGCTGTAGCCGTCGTAATATCCCATATTCAGGTCGTAATCTCTGATATTGTAAATGGACTGATTCGTCAGTTCGTTGTCCGCCGATTCACTGACCCTCTCGTTCTTGCACTTGAGCTTAAAGGAACCGCTGGTCTCGCCGGAACCCTTGATCAGATCGTCAAAGGATATGAAGAGCTGTCCCGGCGGCGCGTTCTTCACGTCAATGGCAAAGCTGGCGTCTTCCTTCTCGGCTTTGATCGTATTTCCATCGATCGTCAGCCCGTTGGTATCCGCGATCTCATATTCGACCGGCTGAATGTCCGTTTCGACATCCGCCGCTTTGATCTCTTTGATGTGCAGGGCCTTTGCACTGTCATCCGGTACCACGACCGCCTGCAGCAGCGCCTGTTCCCGCTCCAGCCTGTTAAGCTTTTCAAATTCACTTCTGGTCATGTAGCGATCGTAGACAAAGCCAAGTCCGGCGTCATATTTATTCTTGAACACGTTGACTCCGTCGATCATGCCCTGCTTTTCGAAACCGTAGCCGGCATATTCATCTGCGCCTTCTCTGAAGAAGTTGTTGTCATTCCCCAGGAAGTACCTGACGCCGAAGAGATAATCCAGACCTGCCCTGTTGTCGTTGGATAGCATGTAGACACGCTTCGAGTATCCGTAATTGTTGCCAACCAGCTTGTTGAAATCCAGCAGTGTTTCCGGCAATTTCGAATCGTAAAGGTAGATGCTCTTTGACTGCCACCACAGATTCTCGTTTGCCGGCATCTTCATCTCCTTGTGAACGTTGATCCATTCCACCTGATCCACGCGGTAGAAATCATCATCTTCGATCTGCGTCGCCACTCTCTGGGTCGACATGGATAACTGTTTGTACATATCTTCATCATGCATGAAGCTACCCATATGTCCGTAGAGGCTGCCGTTCCAGGCGATGACCAGGCACACACAGGTGATGACGATCAGCCAGGTTTGTCTTGCCTTCAGCGACAAGCCCTTTCGTCCGCGATAGACGACCAGGAGTGCCGCAATGCCGCTGACCACATTGACCCCGATAAATGCAAAGGAGTTGCGGTCTAAATCGCAAAGTCCCGCCACGCCGAAACCGATCGTCCATACGGCAATGACTGCCAGCGCGATGGTCATGAGAATGAGGTTCTTCTTTTCTTTCAGATTCTCCAGATCCAGCACTTCCATAGCTGCCCAGATGGCGAAGAACGGAATCATATAGTACCAGCGTCCTGAGTTGTAGCTGAAGCCGTTGAACATGCTGCTGAAGAACGGGAACAGCATCATGACGAACATGATCAGGGTCATGATGGCACCGGTTTTTTTGATGGTCATCTTTCTAAACGCGACGATCAGAACGATCAGTGCCACGATCGGGATCCCCACATAGGAATAGCCGTCCAGCAGACCTTCAGAGATGATGTGCTTGCCCATGTCGCAATAGAACGACGGGCTGTACAAAAGGTCGATGCTGTCCTTGGAGCTTTCCATGGACGCAGACTGCACCCTCAGGAATCTCTGCACCAGAATGATGGATGACATCAAAATGCCGCACAGTCCGTAGACGATGAACAGCGCGATTTTTTTTATGTAGTCACTGAGTTTGAATTGATCATTGTATGCGAAATATCTGAGCAGGATATACAGCACGGAAATGATCCCGGCCATATAAGCGAGATAGGAATTCTCGATGATGTAATACGCAACTGTCATCATGAACAGCAGCGGGTTTTTGCCTTTGTAGATCCTGTCAATGGAGAAGATCAGGATCGGCAGCAGTACGAGAAGCAGTGTGAATCTCGCCTGCATGAGCGAGATGTTGACCGTCCATGTGCTGAAGGCGTAGGAAACAGCGCCGAGCAGGCATGAATAATCGGGAAGTTTGACCTCTCGTCCGAAGGCGATGAATGCAAGTCCCGTCAGATACATTCTGCAAAGGAGCGCAAGGGTGTAGCCGACTTCCAGGTGTTTCCACGGGAACGCTGCTGCCAGAAGGTTGAATGGGTCGGTCAGATATGCCACTTCCAGGCCTGTGCCTCTCGACCAGGACCATGTCGGATAACCGCCTCCGCTGAAGAGCGACGCCATATTATGCTTGATTTCCGCGATCCAGAAATAGCCCTGTCTGTAGGCATCGCCGATCTGTACAAAGGTCCTGTCAAGAAGGATGAACATAATGAAAACACCGATCGAGAGGACAACAAAAAGCAGCGAATACAAGGCTATGATTTGCTTCGTGTTCACGTGCAGATTCCCGTCATGATCAAACCATCGATCGGTCAGTTTTTGTCCTTTGGTAATTATGCTCATAGCTATTTATATTTTACCATAAACCTAACAGTTTATTAACTTGATTTTTAATGCCGATTACGATACCATAAAGCCGACAAAGGAGGTATTTGTATGGAAAAGAAAAAAATAATATCCCTGATTCTGGCGGGTGTCTTTGCCCTTTCATCAGCTTTTGCTTTTACCGCTTGCGGATCCGGGGATGATCAACAATCCGGCGACGATCAGACGGTTTCGCAGCTGTCAGATGAGGAACTCGCAGCAAAGGCGGAGGAGCTCAACAAAGATGAGACTAACTTCTTCGGGACATGGGAGGCGACTTCGAACAATGCCAAATACCTGTATGGACATTTGCTGATCACCATTAATGAAGATGGCACGTTTGATGCGGACATTACGGATGAGAAGTTTTCAGGCACATGGGAAAAGATCGACGGCGGCATCAAGTATGACAGTGAACTCATCCACGGAAAACTCTTTTTCGGCAAGAAATGCCGTATGGTGATCGAAGAGGAGACCGAGGATGAAGACCTTCACGTAACGCTCGTGAAGAGAGATCAATAAAAACTCTATAACTGCAACAAAATGGGAGGTCGATGACCTCCCATTTTTGATTGCTTATTTGTTTTTTCCGTAATTAATAGCAGATGACCATGGCGCCGATAATCTTTGCATCGTAGATCAGCTTGGCATTCTTGTTGTCATTTCTGATGCATGCGTGTGAATGCGGTTCACCAAGAACATAGGATGAAGCCTTACCGTGGATACCGTTAAAGTTTCCTTCCTTGTCCTTCTTGCCATGGTAACCGTTCCACCAAGGGATTCCTCTCATGCTCGGTGCACGATTGCTGTTGATTCGGTTGTTTCCGGTATAGGATGGCGTTGAAGCCTTGCCGCTTGAGCATTCCCAGCTGTCTCTCGGGAACTTGGAATCGTTCAGACTCGTTGCCATTTCCCACTTGCCCTTACTGTTCTTTTTAAGGATAAACATGTGCTGCGTGTAATAGCTGACCCAGATGCAGTAATTCTTGCCTGCGCCATTACTGGACTGCTTGTTATCCTTCATATACTTGTTGACGAACAGCTCTGCTTCGCGCTTGGTGTAATTGCCTTTTGTCTGATGATTATGGTCACCGACATAGTATGCTTTCTGACTGCGCGCGTTGATTCTGGCAATTCTGAAAGTATAGTTGTGCTTTCCTATTTTCTTCTTGAAATAATAACATCCGTCATTGAATCCATAGCACTTGATGGTTTTGCTCGACTTGAATGTGTAGGATTTGTGCTTGCCTTTGTACTTATCTCTGCTCGTAAGCGTTCTGTTCATCTTAGGCTTGAGCTTGATGTACATTGGCTTTACGATAGTCTTCTTCTGCTTGGAATTGCTGGAATAATACTTGGAGTATGCAGCTTTTTCCTTTATGAAATATCTCTTGTAGTTGTTGACTTTGTAGTAGGAATTCTTGACGATCAGATCGCCGTTTTCCGTTGCCAAAGCAACTGCCTTGATTCTGTAGCGATATTTCTTCGTATCCTTAAGTTTGTACACATTTTCCCAGGTGCAGTTCCTGCCGGAAGTGTGATAATAATCGTTGTCCAGATACTTGGATACAGTGATGTAATCCTTCCACTTGCCGTTATTGACACGTCGCTGGATGATATAAGCATTCGCGCCGTCCACCTTTTCCCACTCAAGAACCATGATCTTATAGGAAGAGGATACTCTCAGCGTTGCCGGTTCCAGATCACTGGCCGTTGGCGTTGCTATCGTTTCATCGTAGTCGCTCGGGTTGTTGACCGCCTCGATTCTGAACTTGAACTTCGTACCGTTCTTCAGTCCTGTCTTTACAAACTTGCCGGTCTTTGTTCCTGTGCTGTTGACACAGACCGGTTCAGAATAAACGTACTGTCCGTACGTCGGACTTGCTGTATCCTCATCAAGATATTCATACGAGTAGAAAACTTTATAGGCGACTGTTGTCGCTTTACCGCCATTCCATCTCAGGAAAACTGCCCCATCCCCTGCAATCGGTGTCAGTTTGAGATTTGGATTGATGCTGCGAAGCTGATTCTCCTGCACATCGGAAGATTCCTCCTGTAATGGTTCCTCCTGCATGATCTCATCAGTTGCTTCTGTCTGAGGCTCTGTAACTGTAACGTCTGTTGCCGGTTCTTCCGCCGGTTCACTTTCGGTTACTGCTTCCGTGTTCAACGTTTCAATATCGTTTGAAGCGCCGACTTCATCATCTGCGAAAACGCCGATGCCTGTCGATGCGAACATCATGAACACAGTGAGCGCAACTAATATGTTTCTTCTAATTCTTTTCATGTTCCTATCCCTTTTTAATATCTATAACTTGTGTCAATACATTTTATCAAAAGTTGCGTTTTATTGCAATCGTTTCACGCTCCAGAGGTCATGGCCTGCGATTTCGTCAACATGCTCGAAAACGATCTCTCCATCGCCGCCGTACCACTTGTTGAAGTATGTCATCAGTTTATCTATGTTCTTATCCTCAAAGACAAAGGCCTTCGGGTTATCGATCAGATCTCCGAATGTATTATTCAAATCATATCTCGCCAGCTTATCCATAATGTAAGGTGACTTGGTTCCCCAGCTTCCGAATCCGAGAGCGTTCTTCTGATAGTTCGGCTCCGGCATGGTCAGCGGGTCGCTGTAATACGGCGACAGCCCGCGTGTTCCGTTGGCGAACACATAGAAGTTGTCATCGTTTTCATCGAGAAATGCTTCCATCTGCTCCGACATCTTCCCCTTGAGGGCATGGTTGTGGAGCTGAGTATAAGAATCCATGATCGGCATCTGACAAAGCAGAACAAAGGCCGCACAGATCACACACATCATGATTTTGATTCCTCTGACGCCTTTGGCATCAGGCTTTTGCAGGCCTTTGCGCACTTCCTCTCCACCCATGTAATAAAGGATCCATATGATCGCGCTCACATCCGCAATATAGCTGGCACGATACAGCGGTCGCCCCACATAGTACAGATAGACGTAGAGAGCCGCCGCCAGTGCGCCTATAGCGATGATATAGATCCACACCCGCGGCCGGTACAGCAAAATGCCGATGAGCAGGAGAAGCCACAGAATGATCAGATGCATTCCTCGCCGCGTGAAATTGGACATGTCCTCCCTGACACCGTCAATACAGCTGTTGACCGCCTCGCTGAAAGAGACGTCGGTCTTGGCTTTCTCGTTGTAGATCGCCGTGATCTCCTTTAGTTTTTCCGGCGAAGCCGCCCCATCGTAATCAATATACCAATGGCTCGTCAAATACATATCGTTCTTGGAGATACCCGCGGCTTCATACTCATCTGCCGCCGCATCATAGTTCTCATAGATTGGATAGTCCGTGATATTCGTTCTGTATTTGTCGTATTCATTGAACTGCTCAAGTTCCGGCGTTGCGCTGTTGATCGAGACACTCCATGCGTAAGTTCCTGCGGCGCCTGCAATGAGCAGCAGACAAACCCCGTAAAGCGCTAACCTGCGGCCTTTGAGGTACCCTCCCGGAATAAGTTCCTTTCTGTGTCCCAGTACCCATGCGATCAGGAAGATCCCCGCAAAACCTATGGCTGCGACGAGATTCATGTCCCGCATCCACGTACCGAGATAGATCAGGATGAATGAAACAACATAGATTCCCGCGCCGCGCTTCCTGACCATGGCGTCCATGAGGAGCAGGAATCCTGTCGTCAGCGCGAGGGCTGAGGTCTTCGTAAACTGCATGATGCAGTAGTGGTCGCCCGCGAAAACGGTCAGCAGAAGAATCGCAATGACCAGCAGTGTTTTGCTTTCAAAGGACTCCAGGATCGTTCTCGTGATCAGCACGAAACAGACCCAGGATATCGCTATCTGCAGAACAACAAAGGCGTTGATTCCCGGCATCAAAGACTGGAGGCCGATGACGATCTTGCAGAGGAACCAGTTGACAAAGGTACTGAATGGATACCCGTCAACCATCCTGAGAGATATGACGTAATCATCATTGGTCTCATATACAGTGTCAGCCAATAAAAAAGCCACGACCAGAATCACCAGATTGATCGCAATGGCTTTGACCCAGTTGTTTCTCCAAACTCTATTCATACAGTAATTATATCAAACCCCTGCGCATGTTGCCATGCGAAGTTTGCAGTTGATAAAAGGGGGCAATCAAGTTAAAATGATAGTATGTTATACTCAGTTATTATACCGTGCTACCAGTCCTCTCACACCATCCGTCAGGTGGTGGAAGAGACGGCGGCAGAACTCGATAAACTCAATCGAAAACCATATGAATTTGTTCTCGTTGACGACTATTCGCCGGATAACGGAGAAACTCTCGATGTACTGAGAACTCTCGCTGACGAGTACAACTTCATCACTGTAGTCGAACTGGCAAAGAACGCCGGACAGCACAACGCTGTCATGGCGGGTCTTAATGTGGCTGAAGGAGACGTTCTCATCGCCATGGATGACGATATGCAGACCCATCCGTCTCAGCTGCACAAACTTTTTGATGCCTTTGATCAGGGCGCCGATATCGTATACGGATACTATGAGAAGAAGAAAGAGTCCGGTTTCCGCAAATTCGGAAGCTGGATGAACTACATGTCTTTCCGTATTCTCATCGGCAAGCCAAAAGAACTCAAGACTTCAAGCTTCTGGATCATCCGTAAGTTCGTGCGTGATTACGTCATCCAGTTCAAAAGCCAGTACACCCATCTGCAGGGCCTGTTCCTGCGCACTACGAAAAACATTGCCTGTGTTCCTGTCAAACACTTTGAGCGTGCCTACGGAAGCTCCGGATACACGTTCAATAAGCTCATCGGCCTTTGGTCGAACGTGATGGGATTTTCCATCGTTCCACTGCGGCTGGCCCGAAATGCAGGCATTTTCTTCTCTATTCTGAGCATCCTCGGAGCAATCGCCATCATCCTGAAGAAGCTCCTCGCCCCGACCGCGGCCATCGGCTGGTATTCCATGATCGTGAGCGTCTGTTTCTTCTCCGGACTGATCCTGATGTTCCTCGGACTGATCGGTGAATATCTGGGAAGAATGTATCTGGGTATGACGAACAACCCGCAGTATGTTGTTAGAAGTGTCTACAAAGGCCGCGATCAAAGATCATAGAAAGGCAGTTAAATGAAGAAGATCCTGATTCTCGGCGCCGGAATCTATCAGGTGCCGCTCATCAAAACAGCAAAGCGCATGGGTCTTTATACCATCGTCGCCAGCATACCGGGCAAATACCCCGGCTTCGAACTGGCCGACAAGGTTTACTATGAGAACACCACTGATTACGGAAAGATTCTCAGCATCGCGCGAAGAGAAGAAATCGACGGCATCATTACCACCGGAACCGATGTAGCTGTTATTACTATCGGCAGAGTCTGCGATACTCTCGGTCTTCCGGGGCTCAGTTTCAAGTCGGCTGAGATCGCAACGGATAAACTGCTCATGAAAGACTGCTATGAGAAATATGGTGTCCGGACCGCTCGTTTCAGAAAGATTTCCTTTGGCGACACAAATTATGCAGATAAACTGTCTGACCTTACCTTCCCTGTCATGTTCAAATCTGTCGATTCTTCCGGAAGCAGAGGAATCATTAAAGTCAACAGCAGGAATGAGTTCGATGCGGCAAGAAATATCGTTCTGGACAACACCCGCTCCAATTACTTCATCGTCGAAGAGTTCATTGAGGGCGAGGAATTCGGCGCGCAGGCCTTTGTCAAAGACGGCGAGGTCCAATTCATTCTCCCCCACGGAGACTACGTTTTCAAGGGAGATACAGGCGTTCCGATCGGACACTTCGCTCCGTACGCTCTCGATCCGGGCGTCGAGGAAGATGCAAAGGCTCAGCTCCGCATGGCGATCAAAGCCATGGGACTCGACAACTGCGCCATCAATGCGGACTTCATCATGAAGGATAATAAGACGTACGTCCTGGAGATCGGCGGCAGGAGCGGCGCCACATGTCTGGCGGAGCTCGTTTCGATCTATTATGGATATGACTATTACGAGAAGATTCTGCGGACTGCGCTGGGTGAAGAAGTTGACTTCAGAGCCGGAGACGGATCGGAAGCGGATAAATGCGCAGGCGTTCCAAATGCCAGCATGCTTCTGCGAAGCGAGGCGGACGGAGTTATCGTTTCACAGGTAAACAAAAATCCGGATGATCCGGATATCGTCGATGTGCAGTTCGATCACGCTGTCGGTGATGAGGTCCACAAATTCAGGATCGGACCGCACCGTATCGGTCATGTGATCACCAAGGGCAAAACCCTCGACGAGGCTGTCGAAACCCTACACAGGGCTTTGGACAACATCGAGATCGAGGTCAAATAGAAAATCACTGAGAAAGCATCTTTAACCGGATGCTTTCTTTTCTTATGCCGTACCACGTGATGACAAACAACATAATGGCCAGAATGATCATCAGGAACGCGTACATGCTTGCCGCACCCATAATGCCGTAGTTCAGAACGAAGAACTTTGACAGGAGTTTTGCTGCGATCGCAACAGCGCCGTAGCAGACGATCAGGGTCTTTTGCATTCTGATGATCGTGATAACAGTACTGAAATAGGTGGCGTAGGCCAGTGCGCCGCCGCCAATCATAACGACGCACAGTTCTATCTTCAGCTCGCTCAGATCCGTACCGAATATGAAGGCCAGCACCGGGATACCGATGGTGGCTGCAATGGCAAGTCCCAATACGGTCAGTCCTGCGATAACCAGAGACTGCTTCTTGATCTCATGCTTGAGTTTGCCTATCTGTTCCCGCCTCTCTGCCAGCCAGAGTTCAGCGTAAGTCGTCAGGATCGGATTGAAAATGAAGTTGGCGATCAGCATGACGGCAAAGGCCGGCATGAAGATCATGTTATAGATTGCCTGAATATCGTCGGTCAAATAGGAGTCGATGGCATACTTTGGAGCGTTGCTGATATACATATTCAGGAACAAACTCGCGAAAAGCGGGAAGCCTTCGATTGCAAGGCCTCTTATCTTAGCTCTGTTGAAGGATGGTCTGTAAGTGCAATAGTTCCTGCCCGCGTTGACCGATGTGAGCAGGAGTCCGATGATGGACGCCGCCATGAATGCGAAGGTCGACAGAAGCAGGTTGTGGGTAAGAACCAGCAGCACAACGTATGCGGCCAGTTCAAAGGTATATCTTACAGACGATGCTTTGGTCGCAACGTCCAGTCTGCCCTTTTGCTGCATGCAGCCGTGATACACATCCGAATATGCCTGACAGCATTTTACGATGCAGATCATGAAAATGACGAGGGCCTTCTCCATGGAATAGCTTGTAAAGCACATGCCGTAGATGCAGTAGATCAGACTGACGAATATCATCAGTGAGCAAGTCAGTATTCGCATGCCGTGGTATTCGCTGAAACTGTACTTTTCGTCCAGATCCGATGACTGGAATCTCCTGAGTCCGTAGAGTCCCATATAGAGCATCAATGTCGCGATTGCGAAGGCAATCGAAAAAATCCCTGCATCATAGATACCGTTGGTCCTTGTCATGACGAGAAGGATCACCGGGTTCTGCAATGCGGAGATGATTGCATTCAGCGCATTCCACGTGTAGGAACTGCGCTTGACGTTATTCGTTTTTTCCAGCAAGCTGCATATTCCGTTAAGCATACGCACCCTCACAGAATCTACATTCTGTATAAATTACCTTTCAAAAGCAAATAAACATAAACAAGCTGGGATATTACCTGCCCTGCAAGCAGGAGCGCTATGACAGCCAGATAGATATATCTAAGCGCAGGCTTCCCCCGCAGGAAAGTCCCGTCCTCATTTTTGAAGTTGGCAACCGCCAAAGCAAGCGCCGCCATGAATATCATGAACTCGCCGACCTCACGTCCCCAGCTGAAGTTGCCGTGATTGATCCTGCTTCCCGTCTCCACCAGTATCGTATACTGTGCGACGCCGAAGAGAAGCATCCCGCCGAAGATCTGATATGTTCTTTCCTTGAATTTTTTAAGATTGAAGGCGAATACAACGATCGTAAATGCCAGACTGAGGAATATCATCAGGGCCGGATGGTCTATCTTCTCCAAAAAGTATCCGAGATTTATGGCCACGCCTGCTTCGTTTTCATCGCCTGCAAACTCCTGACTGTTCAGCAGCAGCATGAACAGTCCTGCAGGTATGAACGAACAGCCGAGGATGAAAATATTCTTAAGCCTTTGCAGGAATGGATACTCGTTTCTTCTGATCAGATCCGCGATAAAGACGATTATCATGGTCGGTGCGAGCACCATCAGAAATGACGGTTTGGCCCATGTGGTCAACAAAAGCATGACCGTCAGTCCCAGCCACTGACCGACCGTGATCTTATCCAGATAATGATCGTATAATTTCAAAAGCAAAAGCAAACTGATCACTGCGAAGAGGATCATACTCTGCTGTGTCGGACTCTGCCAGGAATACTTAGACCATGTTCCTGAATAAAAGTGCTCATAAATGCCAGGTAAATAGATGGCACTGCTGAAGAGCGCGATGAAAGACATCATCTGCACCTTCCATCTCTGCAGGTCCACCCCTTCCCTACGGAGGAGATAGTCTATGAGAAAATAACAGGCGACGATCGTTGCGACCACTACCAGACTCATAAACAGCGCGATCTCATAATACTCTCCGTTGATGGCATGAAGTTTGGCGAACAGCCAGCCCACCATCCTGCTGTTGTTGACATCCCCTATGTGCTGCGCATATACGATGGTATCGGATATGTACAGGTCGTTGTATCTGACGCACTGTCTGTAAAAAAACTCTGTAAACAGCGCAAACAGGCAAACCAGAATGGCTGTATAGATCAGGTCTGTTTTTTTGAGCGTTATGTTGTATTCTCGTCTAAATCTATCCATTCTTACAGGTCTCTTTTAGTCCAGCAGCGATAAAATGTATTTGCCGTATTCTGTCATCTTCAGTTCTTCGCCTACAGCTCTCAGTTGTTCGTCACTGATGAATCCGCGGCGCCATGCGATCTCTTCCAGACAGGCGATGTAAAATCCCTGTCTTGCCTGGACGGCCTCCACAAATTCAGATGCCTTAAGCATTCCCTCAGGGTTACCTGTGTCGAGCCAGGCCATTCCACGCTTCATCCTGGCAACTTTCAGGGTTCCGCGTCTCAGGTATTCGTTATTGACTGAAGTGATCTCCAGTTCCCCTCTCGCTGACGGCTTGACATTCTTTGCGATCTCAATAACGTCATTATCGTAGAAATACAAACCCGGTACGGCGTAATTTGACTTCGGATGCGCCGGTTTTTCCTCAATGGAAAGAACGTTGTCGTCCTCGTCAAACTCAACGACGCCGAATGCCGTCGCATCCTTGACAGGATAACCGAATACCGTTGCGCCCTTTTCCTGCTTCATTGCATTTTCAAGGGTCTTCGTAAGGTCCGGACCGTAAAAGACATTGTCTCCTAAAACGAGGCATACTTTGTCATCGCCTATGAATTCTTCACCGAGAATAAATGCATCTGCGAGTCCTCTCGGTTTATCCTGGATCTTGTACTGCAGGCTGATTCCCAGATTTTTGCCGTCGCCGAGAAGATCCTCATAGTCTCCGATGTCGTCCGGCGTCGAGATGATCAGGATGTCTCTGATTCCTGCAAGCAAAAGCACGGACAGCGGATAATAAATCAGCGGCTTGTCATAGATCGGCAACAGCTGCTTGGATATTGCCTTTGTCATCGGATATAAACGTGTTCCCTTGCCTCCTGCGAGAATTATTCCTTTCATTACTGGCCTCCTACTTTGATCATACTCCATAGAATTCATTTATTTTCTGGCAGATATAGTCCACCTCTTCTTCTTTCAGCCCATAATACATTGGCAGACGCAGGAGAGACTCTGCGACCTTTGTCGTGTATTTATCTTCTCCGTGGAATCTTCCGTATTTCAGGCCTGCCTTTGCGGAATGCAACGGCACATAGTGGAACACTGCGTTGATTTCATTTTCCTTGAGATAGCTGATGAGTTTCGTTCTCTCCTCAAGGTCTTTCGTCACAATATAGAACATGTGGGCGTTGTGCTCACATTCCTGCGGAATGACCGGCAGCTGCAGCAGACCCTTTTCTTCCAGCGGCTTCAGGCCTTTGTAGTACCTGTTCCAGCTGGCAAGTCTGTCACAGTTGATCTCGTCAGCCCTTTCGAGCTGGGCATAGAGATATGCCGCGTTCATATCACTTGGAAGGTAGGACGATCCCATGGTGACCCACGAGTATTTGTCCACCTGACCGCGGAGGAATCTGCTCCTGTCGGTTCCCTTTTCTCTGATGACTTCGGCCTCCTCGGCTTTCTCGCTGTCCTTGATCAGTATGGCTCCGCCTTCTCCCATGCTGTAGTTCTTCGTTTCATGGAAGCTGAAACAGCCATAGTCGCCCATACTGCCGAGAGCCCTGCCCTTATAGGTGGACATGACGCCCTGGGCGGCATCTTCCACAACGATCAAGTCGTGTCTTCTCGCGATATCGAGGATCGTATCCATCTCGCACCCAACACCTGCATAGTGGACGGGAACGATAGCCTTTGTCTTATCTGTGATCGCATCTTCGATCAGCGTCTCATCGATATTCTTCGTATCCGGCCGTATATCAACAAATACGAGTTTTGCGCCGCGAAGCACAAAGGCATTCGCTGTCGATACGAAAGTGAATGACGGAAGGATGACCTCATCACCCGGCTGGATGTCTGTCAGTATGGCCGCCAGTTCCAATGCCTGCGTGCAGGACGTGGTCAGAAGAGCCTTTGTTGTGCCGGTTTTCTCTTCGATCCATTGGTTGCACTTTTTCGTAAAAGGTCCGTCACCGCAGATCTTGCGTCCCGCGATGGCTTCCTGCATATAGTCCAGTTCTTTTCCCGCATACGGCGGTACGTTAAAAACAATCATCTTAGTCCTCTTCCTTTGGTATATTGCATATGAAACAGCGCATTTTGCCATTGGCGTCAGGCGGAATCATATCCATCCATTTGAAATTCAGTTTGAATTCCGGATATCCGTAAAGCTTTTCGATCTTTTCGGATACGTAGTTCTCTATATCTTCCTTGGTCACGGTCTTGTTCATCGGATCCTTGACCAGCAGAATGCTGATCTCATCGATGGCATCCTGAACATATCTGAACTGTGCAACGCCTTCGCTGCCATGGAAAATCTTATACAGTTCTGCTGCCGAGGATTCGCTTCCATCAGCGTGCTTGACCAGGTCGTTGGTTCTTCCTTTGATAGTCTTGATGTACTGGAGTCCGTCCCTGACCTCGCCTGTTGCCATGTCTCCGACCTCATAGTTGATGACCGGGAAGTCGTGCTTGAACAGCGTCGTCGCAATGATTCTGCCTTCGTCCGCGAGTTCATCGTTCTCATCGTGTATATTCAGCACATGGGTGTCGCTGTACACATAGAAATCTTCCTTGCCCGGAAGTCTCACGGCGCAGCTTCCTGTCTCATTCGTGCCGTATGCATCCATCATGCCCGGGCCATAGGTCTCCATGAAGAGCTTTCGCGTCATCTCATCGACCATCTCGCTGACAGGCGTATAGATTCTCGGCTTATAGATTTCCATACCGTGCGTTCTGGCAAAGACCGCCATTCTTACGAGAACGTTCTTGCGGAAGCAGAGCATGTCCGGCTTATAATCGTTCACCAGCTCGATGAGGTCTTTCATCTTCTCACCCTGATAGAGATGTTCCGGAACAATTTTTCTGCGCAGAATACCCAGTTTCTGAATCCAGGAATCGCCCTTCTTTGGATCCACATGGGAATGGGTCGTCAGGAAGGACATCATCTTCTCTGTGAACGGCTTATATCCGGCAAACATCGTAACTCTGATCCAGTTGGCATTCACGCAGGCGGCCTCTCTGTGAGAAATCATGAACTTCAATGGGATTCCCGTGGATCCGCTGGTTCTGAACACCTCGGTGCGTTCCTCGATGCCCGGGTTCTTTTCGATGATATCCTGCATCCACAGACGCATATCATTTCTTGTCATGACCGGGAACTTGACCAGATCTTCTGCTGAGTGAAAATCATTCGGCGTCAGGCCTCTGGATTCAAATCTCTCTCTGTAAAACGGAATCTTATATGCCGTCTTCATGACTTTATGGACACGTCTGTCCTGCTTTGCTTTTGCTTTTTTGCAGTCAGTCGGCACTTTTTTATCCAGCTTCGCCAGATAGTACAGTGTCATGACGTTTTTTAGTTCTTTTTGTATCAGTCCCATATTCTAAATCCTCCCGAGGGTCTCCTTGAGGATATCCGCACTGTTCTTCAGTTTCAGTCTTTCTTCCTTGAGCCATTTTTCTTCGAGTCTGTGCTCCACGCCGTTGACGCCAACGATGGAAGGCAGGCTCAGCGCAACTCCTTCAATACCGTATTCGCCTTCCAGCGGTGATGTGACAGGAGCGATGGTCAGTCTCTGGTTGAGAACGGCATCGGCAAGAGAGCATACGCAGGTGGCAATGCCGTAGTGGGTCTTGCCTTTGTCCTTAATGATCTCCGCACCCATGTCTCTGACCTGGTTGAACAGGAAATCCTTCTGCTCCGGTCCCCATTCGAGCCCGACATTCTGGCAGTACTCCCACATTGGAAGGCCTGCGATCGACAATCTGCTCCATACCGGGAACGAAGACATTCCGTGTTCCCCGACGATATTGCACTTAATCGCCTCAATATTCAAGTTCGTGTAGTTCGCGATGCTTCGCACGAGTCTGGATGTATCGAGAATGCATCCTGTACCGAAGACTTTGCCGTTTGGAAGGCCCATCCACTCGGCGCACTTATAGGTCAGGATGTCCACCGGGTTCGACACCATGAGGATGACCCCATGTGTGTAATACGGACTGATTTCATCGACCACATCTTTGATGGTTCCGATATTGTCGGCAATCATGTCCAGCCTGTCTTCACCGACGCGTCTGTTTCTGCCTGCGGTAACGATGATCAGGTCGCAGTTCTTGCAATCCGAATAATCGCCTGCGCGTACGGATGAAGTTCCCATGTATGGGATCCCGTGCTGAATGTCCAGCGCTTCTCCGGCCGCCTTCTGCTTTTCGGTGTCCACGAGTACGATCTCGCTGGCCAGGTCTCTGATCGTAAGTGCATATGCGATCGATGCCCCTACAAATCCGGATCCGATGATTGCGACTTTTCTGTTGTCGATAGCTGCATACAATTTGTTAGCCAAAACACTAGTCCTCCTTATACGGATACATTACTTCATCTATTGCTTTCGATACTTTTCTCACGGACTCTTCCTTCGGAACGGAGACAAACAGTTCCCTGCCGTATCCCATACTCCAGGTTCCTCGAAAATCATCATCGCCGTCTACCCACTGCCTCTTGATTTCCCATTTCGGCATACGCTTCAGCTGCATCTTGACGAGAGCCCCCATTTCCTGCTGGCTCATATTTGTCTGCATATCCTCTCCAACGGCTTCCAGTATGTCCGTGTAGTTGACCAGAAGCGTCCGCTTGCTGGTGAATTTCTTGAGCAGCGCCTTCACGACCTTCTGCTGGTTTTTGATTCTCTGTTCGTCCTCGTCCTTAAACGTCTTTCGTTCTCTTACGAACCAAAGGGCATATCGTCCTTCCATGTGATGCCAGCCCTTTTTATAGTGCCATCCTTTGACAGATGAGTAAAAATCTTTATCGTTATAAACGTCCACACCGCCGACAGCATCGATCAGCTTGACCAACATCTGAAAATCGACCCTGACATAGTAGTTGATATCAATACTCAGCCAATCTTCGATGGTTCTGATGGTCTCGTCAATTCCGTACACGCCGGAATGCGTCAGTTTGTCCATCTCTCCGTTCATGTGCAAAGGCACGTAGGAGTCTCTCGGCATGGATGTCAGCAACACGGTATTCGTCAGGGGATTGACTGTCAGAATCATGTTGACATCGCTTCTCGCAACGTCCGATATTTCCCCGCGCGTATCGATTCCCGAAATCAGGATGTTATACGGCATTTTCGTCACATCGGAGACCGATCCTCCGGCGGAAACAACCTTTACCTTGACCTTGTGAATGACTTTGGTTTCATCCTTGAACCCGTCGATAATATCATCGATCATGCCGTATTCGGCATCGCTGATAAGCAGGATATTGTCCTGTCTGTTTCCGGAAAGAGAGTACAGTTTCTCGCCTGCCCCCATGCATCCGGTACGTTCTTCAAATGCAGTCGTCGCATCTAACTGCAGGGATTCTTTTGCCTGTTCGAGAGCGCTTCCGCTCCCCGCAATGGTGTACACCATATTACCGTATATGTCATCCAGGCTCTCATAGGCGCTGTCCTTCAGCACAACGACGTCATACTGCACGGTCTGCTCTGTCTGAGAGCTGATTTCCGCAAAGGTTCTGTATGTGTCTGCCACGTAATACGATCCCGCAAGGCAGCCGAGGATCATAATGGCACAAAGGCACGTGCCAACGATTTTCCGTCTGTTTTTCGTTCTGTCCCCGCTGAACAGCCAAAAAACCAGAGCATCAACTCCTATGATCAAGGCAGTCATTGCACCAAAATAAGTGCCTGGCAACATATCCAACGTAAGCGCCAAAGCAATCAGGGCTATCTCCACGATAAATGTGACAATTAAAAGAACTGTCTGCGGAGCTGATGTCGGTAGATAGCTCTTTTTTTTCCTGATTTTTTGCCCCTTTTTTTGCCTTTCCATAGTATTACATTATATCTTAATTTGATTGATTAGTCTACTTTCGGGTGTTATAATGAGTTGCGCAATACTTGGGGCACTAGCTCAACGGATAGAGTACCAGACTTCGAATCTGTCGGTTCTGGGTTCGAATCCCAGGTGCCTCGCCAAAAAGAAGAAATCTCATATTCTGAGATTTCTTCTTTGCTTTTATTCGGATTGTTTTTCCTGCTTTTCTTCCTGTTCCTGCTCGACGATCGTCTGCGTGTTGTCAACCGGGAACATGGTGTTATGTATTCTCTCTTTTGCCTCTTCCACCTTCGCTTCATCCAGGAAAACACAGGACAAGGCCTGGTTACCCATGCTGAAGCAAGGCGCAGAGCCCGTGGAACCGACAAGGTTCGTTCTCGATACTGTCCACTTGCGCATTTTGATCAGCTGCATCCTCGCCAGTTTTTTGAGGTCGCTGTTCTTGAGATCCGTGCTCATTTCGTCCTTGACGACTTTAAGGATGCCCGTATATCTCGTCAGAATGACTTTGCTGCTGGTGACCTTCTCAATCAGCGCCTTCATAACTCTTTGCTGATTTTCATTTCTCTTCATGTCACCTTCTGCGAAAGACTTTCTCTCGCGGGCAAACCACAGGGCATAATGTCCATCCATGTGATGCCAGCCCTTCTTGTAATGCCAGCCCTTGACAGCAGAATAAAAGTCCTCATCGACATAGACGTCGATCCCGCCGATGGCATCGATGATATCGCAAAGCATCGAGAAATTGACTCTGATCGTATAGTTGATATCGATATCAAGGAGATCCTCGATGGTCTGCTTCGTTTCTTCTTCTCCGTAGATGCCGGTGTGGGTCAGCTTATCCTTTTCTCCATAGGAGTGGAGCGGGACGTAACTGTCTCTCGGTATCGAGGTGAGCATGACTTCTCTCGTCGTCGGGTTGACAGTCATGACCATGTTTACATCGCTCAAGCCGCCCTCATCAATGGTCCCCCAGGAATCGATTCCTGAAATCAGCACGTTGAAGGAGTCCTTTGTAACGTCGACGGACTTGCTGTGGTCATCGGCGCGCTGCTTGACCTTCAGACGGTAAATGACCTGTGTCTGGTCTTTGTACCCTTCAATGTTCCTGCCGAGGAGTTTGTTTTCCGACTTGGAAACAAGGGCCAGCCTGTCGTGCACCTTGCCCTTTTTATCGACGAGCTTGTGACCCACATCAAGAAGCTTATCGCATTTGGTGTAGGTGACATCTCCTTTCGTGACAAGTCTCTCTTCAGCCTCCTGAAGCTGTTTAGACTGCATATCAACAACGTTGATCTCGCTTCCCTTGATGTCGGCAACTTTCTGATACTTGCTGTCGACCGGTGCGATGACCTCGTAGTATTCCCACCTGTCATGGAGGCTGCTGATCTGCTCCAGCGTGTCGTAGGTGCTGTATATGAAATAATCCCCAACGAGCAGGATATTCAGCATGAACACGATAATGACCAGTGCTCCAAGGGACTTGACATCCCGTTTCTTCTTGCCGTTAAATAGCAAGAGTATTAACAGGTCGATCAGTACCAAAACTCCAATGACACCCAGCAGATATGCCAGCGGCAATATATCCAGCGCAATCAGGAACAGCATGAACAGAGCCTCTGCAACAAAGGCCAGTACCAACGCTATACCATAGCTGATCTTGTGCGGAAGAATGCTGAATCTTCTCATGTAGTAAGCCTTTACCTAGAGTGCCTTGGTCTTGATCTCTTCTAACATTAACTTCTGCAGTTCATCCGGAGTCATTTCAGTCTGTTCTCCGGTCTTGCCGTTTCTGACGGTCAGGATCTTGCCCTCGACTTCCTTCTCGCCGATGATGCACATGTATGGAACGCGCTCGTTACGAGCTTCTCTGATCTTGTATCCGATCTTCTCGTTGCGGATATCGCTTTCCACACGGATTCCGGCATCTTCAAACTGCGCTGCGATCTCCTGTGCGTAGTCAGTGAACTTTTCTGTTACAGTCATCAATCTTACCTGTACAGGCGCCAGCCAAAGCGGGAATTTGCCCGCAAAGTGCTCGATCAGGATACCGATGAATCTCTCAACGGATCCAAAGGCTGCTCTGTGGATCATGAGCGGTCTGTGCTTCTCGCCGTCAGGTCCAATGTAGTTGATGTCGAATCTCTGCGGCATCTGCATATCCAGCTGCAATGTACCGCACTGCCATGTTCTGCCGATGGAATCTTCCAGATGGAAGTCAAGTTTCGGTCCATAGAATGCGCCATCGCCCTCATTGATAACATAAGGAACGCCGATCGATTCGATCGCTTCCTTCAGAGCGTTTTCTGCTGCAGCCCATTCTTCTTCTGTGCCCATATGGTCATCCGGCATCGTTGACAATTCGATGTGATACGGCAGGTTAAAGAGCTTGTACAGGTCGTCATACAACTGAATGATCTTGACGACTTCGTCCCTGGTCTGCTCCGGAAGCATGAAGATATGGGCATCGTCCTGTACGAAAGTTCTAACTCTCATCAGTCCGTGCAGTGCCCCACTGAGTTCGTGTCTATGTACCTGACCCATTTCTGCATATCTTACAGGGAGTTCCCTGTATGACCAGAGCTTTCTCTTGTAAACCAAAATGGAGCCCGGGCAGTTCATAGGCTTGATTGCGTAATCTTCATCGTCGATCTTGACGAAATACATGTTGTCCTTATAGTGATCCCAGTGTCCTGAAGTGAGCCACAGATCTCTGTTGAGAATCAGAGGCGTCAGTATCTCCTCGTACCCTCTTCTGCGATGCAGTTCCTTCCAGTAACTCTGAAGTTCATTTCTGATGATCATGCCCTTTGGCAGGAAGAATGGGAATCCCGGACCTTCATCATAGAGAGCAAACAGATCCATTTCCTTACCGATCTTTCTGTGGTCTCTCTTTTTCGCTTCTTCGATCTTCTTCAGATACTCATCCAGTTCTTCCTGGCTTGGGAAGCAGGTTCCGTAGATTCTCTGCAGCATCTTCTTGCTGGAATCGCCTCTCCAGTAAGCGCCGGCAACACTCTGCAGCTTGACTGCTTTGATCTGTCCGGTTCTCTCCATGTGAGGTCCCGCGCAAAGATCCGTGAAGTCGCCCTGCTTGTAGAACGAAATGGTCGCATCTTCCGGCAGATCCTGAATCAGTTCCACCTTGTAAGGTTCTCCCGCTTCTTCCATGAGTTTGATTGCCTCTGCCCTTGGCAGTTCGAATCTCTCCAGCGGATAATTCGCCTGGATGACCTTTTTCATTTCCTTTTGAATCTTGAGCAGATCCTGATCATTCAGTACGTGTTCCATGTCAAAATCATAGTAAAATCCGTTTTCAATGGCAGGTCCAATGGCCAGCTTTGCATCCGGCCAGAGTTTTTTGACCGCCTGGGCCAAAATATGTGAGGTCGTATGTCTGTAATTGGATCTTACCTGTTCATCCTCAAAGTTGATTTTTTCTTTTGCCATTTCTGTTCTCCTCTAATCGTTGTATTTTTCGAAAGCCAGCTCAATGAGCCGATCTATCAATTCACTGTATGAAACGCCGGACGCCTCCCAAAGCTGCGGGTACATGCTGATGGATGTGAACCCCGGCAGGGTGTTGATCTCATTGAATACGAGGATACCGTCTCCGTAGCCGCCGCTCTCTCCCTTTTCAAGGAAGAAATCCACTCTGGCAAGTCCCTCGCAGCCCATGATCTCATAGATGCTGACCGCTGTGTCTCTAATTTCCTGTACCAGATCATCCGGCAGGTCCTCAACCACGGCAGTACTGGAACCTATATTATCATATTTTGCGTTGTAATCATAGAATTCATTGGCCGCAAAAATCTCTCCGATGCAGGATGCGACCGGCTGGTCTTCCTCATTTGCCGCACCGGTGTTCCCGAGTACCGCGACTTCAAGTTCACGCCCTTCGACGGTCTCTTCGATGAGCGCCTTCGTGTCTTCTGCAAAGGCTACCTGCAGCGCCTCCGGAAGCTGATCGCGACCCTTGACCTTACTGATGCCCACTGACGACCCTGCATTGGCAGGCTTGACAAAGAGCGGATAGTCCGCTTCGAAGAAACGCTCAATGACTTCTGCCGCCTCTTCGACGTCGCAGCCTTTGTGGGCCACACAGCATTTCGCCTGACTGCAGGCTTCCGCCTGATCGATCATGGCTTTTGTGATGGCTTTATCCATGCAGGCTGCCGAAGACGTCGGTCCGGACCCTACGAAAGGAACTCCTGCAATCTTGAGGAATCCCTGCATCCTGCCATCCTCGCCGTTCTTGCCGTGAAGAACCGGGAACACCATATCTACATCAAGTTCCTCGAATCCTTCCCCCGGAACGATTCGCAGCTTTTTGTTGTCAGGATTCTTTTCCCAGTTGCCGCTGGCAATTTCCTCAGCGGAAGCTTCCGTCAGGAACCATTCGCCGTCTTTGGTAATGCCGGTCTGCAGAACATCGTATTTGTCCCTGTCTATGTGTCGCAGCACATAGGATGCCGAAACTCTGGAAACTTCATGCTCCGATGAAACGCCTCCAAAGAGCACCATGATCACCTTTTTCTGTGAATTCCGTTCTACCATTTTCTTTCCTTATCCAACCAAATGATTTATTTAATATAGCCCCGTCAATGCAGAAATCTCTGCGCTGATCTCCTGGACCGTATCTGTCGGTGTGTATCCACCCTGATCAAAGAACTGTTCGTGAAGTTTTGATACATTGTTGCTCAAATTGATCGGCGGCCCATACCATGCATATCCGGCGCCAGCGTATCCTGTCCAGCCTCCAACATCATACGGGAATCCCGTTGTGCTGTCCGTCATGTCATAAGCCTTGAACTTGAGCATCATGCGTACGATTTCATTTGTCGACATGTTTGTTCCCACTTCAGGCATTGTCTTCCTGGCGACGGAGAACATCTTGAGATAGCCGGACTCTCTAAGCTTTTTGAACGTCTTGCTGAAAACGATTTTCATTCTTTCGTTTCTACGATAGTCACCTGTCGCCGCATCCTTTCGGATTCGGGAATAGGTAACTGCCTGGACACCGTTCAGGGTCTGCTTGCCCGGCTTTTTGATCTTGTCTGTCGGACCATCAACATTCTTCGCAGTTTCCTTAATATACTTGTTCAGTTCGTCGATTTCCGATTCTTTCACATTGATCTCGATTCCGCCGATGGCGTCGATCATGTTTGCAACTGTCTTCCAGTTGATCACGACGACTTTATCGATATTGAGATCCAGATTCTTGTTCAACGTATACAGACTCTGCTGCGGTCCTCCGTATGCATACGCATGCGTGATCTTATCCAGTCCCTGATCGCCAACGTCAAGCAATGTATCTCTGAATACAGAGAACATCTTGACCTCGTTTGTCTCTTTATTTATGCTGGCAACGATGATCGCATCGCTTCTGGCATCGCCCTCGTTTTCCTTGACGCGGGCGTCAGTGCCGAGAACCGCGATGTTCGTATAATTGTCCAGCTGTGTTGCAACTTCCGGATTGATCGCGATGGCATTCTTATCGATGTCCACGTCTTCCATGCTCATGATCGAAGCGAAAGCCATCAGGACGCCGCCTGCGGCAAGGATTGCAAGCAGCAAAAGAACGAGGGTCAGTCTTCTCACAGTTCTTTTGCCTCTTCCGGCCTTCGGCCTTCTGCGTTTGCCGTCCGTGTCTTTTTCAAAGACCGCGCCCAGATCCACTTCGCTCTTGAGTTCCTGAATCCTCTGTCGGGCGCCTTCTTTGATATGATCCTTTTCGGCCTTTGCTTTTTTCTCAAAGGCTGACCTTCTTTCAGATCTCGATTTCCGTTTATTTCTTTCAGCCCTATTGGCTCTTACAGGCGTTTCAAAAGACTCCTTGCGCTCATGGTGCTCATGATGCTCATGGTCTCTTGCCGCGAGGTACTGTTCTCTTTCCCCCTGTTTGATCCGTTCACGCACCGCTTCTACACGCTCGCGATGAGCCTTCTCCTGATAGATCCGGCGCATTTCGGATTCACCGTATGTATATTTGTCTTCTTCAGGCGGTTTTTTCTCTCGTAATGACAGATACTCCTGATATTGCCGCTCTCTCTCGTCCATTATCTAAAGTGCTCCTATAATTTCTTCGTGTAGCCTTTGTACAGATAGTAACCATTGTCCATCTTGGCCCATCCGTTCTTGCTGGAAACGATCGTGATGATCGTTCCTTTCTTGTATGTTCCCTTCTTCGTGTATGATGCGTCAGGGCCTGTTCTGTAGTTGACCTCTGTCGTAGTCTTTGCCTTGTACGGGTATTTCAGTTTCTTGAGATAATAGCTGGATGCATAATAACCGTTCTCCAGTTTGGACCAGCTTCCCGAAATACCAATGACATTGACCTTATCGCCCTTCTTGTAGCTGCCCTTTTTCTTGTAGTTCACACCAGGGCCCGTCCTGTAATTGAGGCTGTCTGCCGTTACCTTCGCCCTGTATAAAAAGTTTGAAGAAGATGCGGACGTTGCCGTTGTTGTCGTTGACTTCGTAGATGTCTTTGATGTCGAACCCGACTTGCCGGTAGTCGTCTTTACCTTGGATCCGCCCTGTCCATTGGTGAATATGTAGTTGATGTCGATGGATCCCTTGAGTCCATTGACCTTGCCGCTGGAACTGTACTGCCACATCCAGTAATCACCGCTGTAGGTGGTTGCCGATCCATTCGTAGTATAGTTTGCGAGCCAGATCCTGTATTTTTTCTGGAGTGTCTTATAGTCCATATACTTTGACAGCATCGTGTAATTCGCATAGATCATCGGCTTGTACCCGGCTTTTTTGATCTTATCGCAGAACGCCATGCAGATCTTTGGTGTCGCGCCCTTTGCCGAAAGGCTTTTGAGCTTCTTCATGTTCAGTCTGCCGGCGGAATTCGTCTCGTAATCGAATACGACCGGAAGCTTGATTTTGTCCTTATATGGTCCAATGATGCCGAGCACGTAATCCGCTTCCCTTTCGGCTTCCTTTTTGGTGAGCGCCTGTGAGAAATGGTAGACTCCGATTTTGATGCCCAGATCATAAGCTCTTTCCAGATTCTGCTTGAACTTGCTGTCCTTATTGAGGGTAAAGCTCCCGAGGCTCGTGTAGCTCGTTCTTATGATGATACGCTTGACGCCTGCAGCTTTGACCTTTTTCCACGACTCCTTGCTGATATCACCCTGCCACCAGGAAATATCGATGCAGTGATGCCTCTTGTACTTCTTGTATTTCTCCGGTGTCTGTGCCTTGCCGAGTCCCGATACGCCGCATCCGACAGCTGTCATATTATCGTTCATTTCAGCAATTCTGGTATCAGTAATCCCTTCTGCATTCTCGTCCATTTCCTGAATGAATTTGTCAACCTCATCCAGTTCAACTTCCTTTTCGCTCAGTTTTCCCTTCTGGTCTACATCGTAGTATCTGTAAAGCTCCGGGTCCTCTGCGTAGGCCTTTGTGTCGCTGCTGTTCTTCAGCTCATCGACATCCTTGCCTTCGAAGTCCTCGTATGCCATCCCGTCAGACGATGCCGCACTGACATCTGACGCCGCGATCGGCGTAAATGACATTGCTGCACATACGACGAATGCCAGCCCTAAAGTAAAAACTGTTTTCCATGCTTTTCTCATAATGAATTCTCCCCTTTGTCGGTCAAATCAACTGCCGAATCAACATCCGAAACACTATCATCATCCGGAATCTGCTCCGGTTCTGCTGCTTGATCTTCTACCGGCTCTGCAGCGGGCGGATCCTCCGGCTCTGCCGGCGTCAATTCACTCAATTTTGCCCACGGGACCCAATCTCCGGTAGAAAGTTTCGCCCAGGTTCCGTAGGTTCCAACAACGATCACGATATCTCCCGGTTTATACGAGGTGATTTTAATGTAGCTCGATTTTGGTCCGCTCATTCCATCGCAGGCTTCGATTACCTCCGCTTCACACTCGTCGTCTGTTTCCGGTCTGTAAATTGGATAGTACCGGGTAATCAAAAGGTTGTTGTTCTTAGTCCAGTAACCGTTTGGCATCTGATACCAATCTCCGTACTGTCTTATGATATAAATGGATTTCCCCTTTTTCAAGGTTCCCTTTTTCGCATATTTCGTTCCCGGACCGCTGCGATACGGCTTATTCTTCTTCAGCGTTGCCTTCTTCTGGTAAGCGCGGCCTTTGCTGTCGAATGCGTATTTCTTGCTGCCGAACCACTTGGAAACGCCCTTCACCATGACGCCTGTGTCATCGAATCCGTATCTGTATTTTCCGATTTTGACGACGCCGGTCTGCAGTGTTCCGGTCTCCGTGGCATAATAGCGGTTGCCTTCCCAGTTTATCCATGCCGATACAATGGTGCTCCCATCATAGGCGCGGAAGGTTCCTGTTTCTTCGTCAAATTCTTTTGGTTCTTTCGGTTGGTAAACGCTGCTCGTCGCGATCCATCTGCCGCTTTCCAGGCGATAGTAGCCGTTGGCCATTCCTGTAAACTTGACGATGGTTCCTGCCGTATACTTCTTTGACGCCTTGTATCCGAACCCCGGGCCTTTTCTCGATGTCACAGAACTGATTTTGATTTGGCTCTTTGTCATGTCCGGTTTTTCGATCTTCAGCGTTGACGGCAGCGATTCATCAGACATCAGCTTTCTCATGGTCCTGTGTTTCACAACCAGCAGATTCAGATCCACTCTGCCGTAGATCCCCTTCACGGTACCGCTGCTGCAGCACTGCCAGATGCTGTATTTTGGACCCGCACTGTATTTTTTGTTTCTGTAGAACCACTGCGCCAGCCAGAGATCAACTCCGCTGTTCTTTAGCGATGCCCCGTCAATGTATGAATCAAACCAGCTCTTATTCGCGTATACGCCGGCCTTGTATCCATTGTTCACGATTCTGGTGCAAAAGGTCTTCGCGATATTCGTGACCTTGCTCCTGCTTTTACCTGTAGCTCTCAGGATACTCCTGTCCTCCAGATCGTAGTAAACCGGATAGTCAGGATGATGCCCCTTGAGAAGCCGCAGGGCGTGATTGGCCTCACTCTTTGCCTGGCTTGTATTCTTGGCGTATGAATAAAGGTACACCCCGTACGGAATCTTCCTCTTTTCGCATTGGGTCACATTATACTTAAACTCGCTGTCGTCCTTGCTTTTGACGTTGACGCCATACCCGCAGCGGATAATGACGAAATCCAGGTGTTTGCGTTTGACTTCTCTCTTTACTTTTTTCCAGTTGATATAGCGGTTGCTTCTCGATCTGTTCTGCCAGACACTGATATCGATTCCCTTGAGATAACCTCCGCTGCAGGTCACCTTCTTACCGAAATGTCTGAAGACCCACTTTTTGTTCCGCTTGTTGCCATAACTTGATCCGGAAACGGCAAACTCCTGTGGCTGGTAGGTCGTGCTGCCCATTTGCGCATTTTCATCCAGATATTCTTCGCTGTATGCACCGCCATCGAATCGCCAGCTGTCCGCCTCCGGTTCTGAAATCTGTTCTGCCTCTGCCGCCTCTATCTCCACAGTGTTTTCTCCCTGCGGTTCGGATGCAAAAGCCCCCTGACCGAAAAAGGCAGTCGTCACGCCCAGCGTGACAGCCAAGGCGATCGCTAAAGTCTTACTGATCAGCTGTAATCTCATATTCCATTACCTCCGGGAAACAGCTCACGCCGTACTGAGGGCACGTCAGACACTCAAAGAAATTCGGCGCTTCCTCCCTTTCTATCGTTCTGAATCCGTTCTTTCTGAAAAACTCAGGCGCTCTGGCAACGAGATACATTCGCTCCCCGCCGAGAGCTTTTGCTTCGTCCAGCCCGCGTTTCAAAAGTGCGGTCCCGAGATCCGCGTCTCTGAATGCCGGATCCACTGCGATGCCGTCGCAGATGAACTCGCCCTCTCTCCTGGCGAGTACAAAAGCTCCGATGAGCTTTTGCCCATTCTGACCATCGTCTGCCGTAACTTCCCAGCATTTGACGATGTCCGTCGGAACCTCTTCGGCATCTTCTTCGGTAAACTCAAGCTCATTCTCGATAAAGAACGGCACGAGTTTCGTATATTCGTCTGTTTCTCTTATCTTATACTCCATGATTTCAATACCTGTTAATCGTCATATGTCCACGTTTTCTCAGATACGAAGACTTCCAGGCGTTTCTCGATAACGCCGAAGTGGATCGGAAGTCGCTCTCCCTTTTCGCCGTCCGCATCTGAAACGAGATCCTCCAGTGATTCCACGTCCAGGCTCTCGGTCTGGAAGTAAAGCACGTTCCTGTTCTGCGGATGTCGCCCATTGATCAACTCGAAAAGCAAAGGCCCGAACTCCATGATCGGCATCTTCTTGAACGCAACGACGTCCAGTTTGCCGTCTTTCATGGATGAGCTCGGGGACAGCTTCCTGAATCCTCCGGCGGATTCGCCGTTCATGACTGTCAGGAAGTAGAACTCCTCTTCGATGACTTCGTTCGGCGTCGTCAGCTTCATCGGGATTCCGTGAACCTGCGGAAGCTCGCTGGCGGCCTTCAGGTAATATGCCAGAGGTCCCAAAGCGTTCTTGAGCTGCGGATCTGTCTTCTGGCTGACGTCCACCATGGCGCCCATGGCGCATACATTGATAAAATATTTGTCGTTGATCATGCCGACATCGGCCAGGGTCGTCCTATTTCCAAGCGCCACATCCAGCGCCGCGTCGATATCCGAATCGATTTCAAAGTAGAAGGCGAAATCGTTGGCCGTCCCGCTCGGCATCAGACCGATCGGAATGTAAACATCATGATTGACCATTGCGTTGACCAGTTTGTGGATCGTGCCGTCTCCGCCTGAGACGATGATACGCTTGATATCCTCCTGCTCTTTGATCATGCCCATGACATCGTCGATGGTAATCTCTCGTTCTGCTCTGAGAGGCATAACCGCATAACCTGCCTGCTGACATCTGTCGATGATGTGGTCCAGATTATCCTTGATACTGCCGGTTCCCGAATATGGATTGTAGTAGAGAAGCACTCTGCCTTTGATTTCCCTTTTCATCCTGAACGCCTCCGTCCTTTTATCTGTTATCTCCGTATTTCAGTGTTCTGTCCGGATCGTAGCTGTTGCTCTTGAGTATGCTTCTGATCTCTCCGATCAGATAGAGTGATCCTGTAAACAGAACGACGTCATATTTATCCCAAATTTGCGCCGCCTTGCTGACGCTGTCTGCAGCCTTTGTTTCGCAGGAGATGAGGTTGAACGCTCTGCCCTGCTTTTCTGCGGTTTCGCTTATGATTCTTGCGAGTTCCTCCGCCCCCATGGCCCTGCCTTCGTAAGTCGGCTGGGTGATAATGAAGTCTTCGGTGACCTCCAGGAAATGTCCTGCGACTTTCTCGGTCTCCTTCTTTTCCACCATACCGAAGACGATCAGTATCTTCTGATCCGGGAAAACCGCTTTCATGGTTTCGGCGGCAGCCTTTGCGCCGGCGTCGTTGTGAGCGCCGTCGATGACTATGACCGGATTTTCCTCGCGGATCACTTCGAATCTGCCCGGCTGTACCGCTTCTTTCAGTCCGGCGTAGAGCTGACTTCTTTCGATCCTGAACTCGCCTGCTTTGCGAAGCACCTCGATGGTTGCAAGGGCGGTCTTTAGATTCTCCGCCTGGTGTTTGCCGATCATCGGAATGATCACTTCGCTGTAGTCGGTCTGCCAGAGTTCCATGCTGACCTGCTGCGTGAACGGTGTCTGCCAGTCGATGCTGAATCTGATCTTCGATACATCGTAGAGTCTGCATCCTTTCTCGTAGGCTGTCCTCGCAATGACCGCTGCCGGTCCGTGCTGCTCCACGTTGGAGATGACCGGACATCCCGGTTTGATGATGCCCGCCTTGTCGGCGGCGATCTCTTCGAGGGTGTTCCCCAGTACGTGCATGTGGTCGAATGACACGCTGGTGAATACGCTGGCGAGTGGTCTGGTGATGACGTTGGTCGCATCTCCGATGCCGCCCATACCCGCTTCGAGAACGACGATATCCGGATTCTTCGCTTTGAAGAACAGGAACGCCGTGGCCATGACGACCTCGAACTCCGTCGGTGAAGTCAGCCCGTCTTCGACCATCTCTGCAGCCTTTGCGAGGGCCTGTCCGCCGTACTCCTCCAGTTCTTCGTCGGTGATCATCTCGCCGTCGAACTGGATTCGCTCGTTAAACTTCTCGATGTACGGTGACGTGTAAAGGCCGACCTTGTAGCCGCATCCCGCCAGACCCGATTCGAGGAACTTCGAAACGGAGCCTTTGCCGTTGGTGCCGGCAACGTGGATGTAACGCATTCCCTCATGGGGATTGCCCAAGCGACTGAGGAGTTCGTTGACTCTCTCCAGACCCAGGACGCTGCCGAATCTATCAAATTCGTGAAATTTATCTACTGCTGTGCTCATATATATCTTGCTTTTTTATGTTGTAACTGTTATTTGGCCACTTTCTTTTCGACGATCGCCAGTCTGTCGACGACCTTGGCCAGCATCTCTTCGTACTTCGTCTGCTTTGCTCTCTCTTCTTCTACGAGTTTCGCAGGCGCCTTGCTGACGAATCCTTCGTTGGACAGTTTGCCGACAACTCTCTTGACTTCGCCTTCGAGTCTCTTCTTTTCTTTCTGGAGTCTGTCCAGTTCGGCTTCATAGTCCATCAGATCATCCAGCGGGATGTAAACTTCCGCTCCGTCGACAACTGCAGACATGGTTTCCTCAGGCACATCTTTTTTATCACTGATAAATGTGATTTGTGTGATGTTTGCAAGTTTTTTGATGTATCGTTCTCCGGCCTTGACCACGTCTTCTCTTCCCTTACCGCAAAGGATGACTGCAGTCAGTTTCTTGCCGGGAGCAGCTTCCGCTTCAGCTCTGATGTTTCTGATGCTTCTGATGATGGACATTGCCATCTCCAGCTTATCAGCTTCCGCCGGGAATTCGAGACGCTCGTCGTACACCGGCCATTCTGCCTTCATCAGGAAGTTTTCCGGATTGTCTTCCCCGGCTTCCGCCTGCGGCAGGTAGCTCCAGATTTCCTCTGTGATAAAAGGCATAAACGGATGGAGCAGTGTGAGCATGCTCTTGAGTACTCTTACGAGTGTATATCTGGCGACCTTCTTGTCTTCCTCGTCGTCGCCGTAAAGTCTTTCCTTGACGATCTCGATGTACCAGTCACAGAACTCATTCCAGATGAGGTCGTATGCGCGCTGTCCTGCGAGGGCCAGATCGTATCGCTCCATGGCTTCGGTGATGTACCTGGCGGCATCGTTGACTCTGCTGAAGATCCACTTGTCCTCGTCTCTGATGTTTCCGTCGAGGGCGATATCATTGCAGCATGCCATACCGCAGCAGTCTTCGCAGCACTTGGCCATCGGGAGGAAGTTTCCATCTTCGTCCTGCAGATTCATGATGACGAATCTCGATGCGTTCCAGAGCTTGTTGGCAAAGTTTCTTGCCGCTTCAAGTCTGTCTTCCTTGAATCTCATGTCGTTGCCCGGGGTGATGCCCGTGGTCAGCATGAATCTGAGCGCATCGGCGCCGTACTGGTCGATGACCTCAAGCGGGTCGATACCGTTTCCAAGGCTCTTGCTCATCTTGCGGCCCTGGGCGTCACGAACGAGACCGTGAACGTATACGTCATGGAACGGAACGCTGCCCGTCGTCTCCAGTGCTGAGAATACCATCCTGACGACCCAGAAGAAGATGATGTCGTAGCCTGTAACCAGAACATCTGTCGGATAGAAGTACTTCATGTCTTCTGTCTCTTCCGGCCATCCCAGTGTGGAGAACGGCCAAAGCGCCGACGAGAACCAGGTGTCGAGGACGTCCTCGTCCTGCTTCAGGTTCGTGCTGCCGCACTTGGTGCACTTGTCCGGCGTATCCTCTGCAACGATGATCTCGCCGCAGTCCTGACAGTACCACGCAGGGATTCTGTGTCCCCACCAGAGCTGTCTGGAAATGCACCAGTCTCTGATTTCTTCGAGCCAGTGCAGGTATATCTTTTCGAATCTTTCAGGAACGTGCCTCAGGTCGCCCTTCCTCGCCGCTTCAATGGCCGGCTTCGCCAGGTCTTCCATCTTGACGAACCACTGGTCGCTGAGCATCGGCTCTACGACAGTGTGGCATCTGTAGCAGGTTCCTGCAGGGATTACCATTTCTTCTGTCTTGACGAGATATCCCGCTTCTTCCAGATCCTTGACCCATTCCTTACGGCATTCGTATCTGTCCATGCCGGCATACTTGCCTGCCAGTTCGTTCATGGTCGCATCCTCATTGATGCAGCATGGGCTAGGCAGATCGTTTCTCTGGCCTACCATGAAGTCGTTTTCATCATGTGCCGGTGTGATCTTTACTGCGCCTGTTCCCTTTTCAGGATCAGGATACGGGTCTGCGATGACCGGGATCTCTTTGCCGACCAGCGGCAGTACTACTGTCTTGCCGACCAGGTCTTTGTATCTCTCGTCGCTCGGGTGCACTGCGATGGCCACGTCGCCAAACATGGTCTCAGGTCTCGAAGTCGCAACGACGACGCCTTCGCTGCCGTCTGCGCCCGGATATCTGAAGTACCAGTACAGTCCGTTCTTGTCTTCGTGTTCAACTTCGGCGTCACTGAGGGACGTGCCGCATTCCGGACACCAGTTGATCAGTCTGTTGCCTTTGTAGATCAGGCCTTTGTTGTATAACTGGACGAAGAAGTGTCTGACTGCTCTGTTGCAGCCTTCGTCCATGGTGAATCTTTCGCGTTCCCAGTCACAGGAGTCGCCGAGTTTGCGGCACTGCTCTGTGATCTTGCCGCCGTATACTCTCTTCCACTCCCATGCGTGCTTGAGGAATTCTTCTCTTCCCAGATCGTCCTTCTCGATGCCCTCTTCTCTGAGCTTCTCAACGACCTTGACCTCGGTCGCAATCGATGCGTGGTCGCTTCCCGGAAGCCACAGCGCGCTGTAGCCCTGCAGTCTCTTGAATCTCGTCAGAACATCCTGCAAAGTCTGGTCGAGGGCGTGTCCCATGTGAAGCTGCCCAGTAATGTTTGGCGGCGGCATCACAATGCAAAACGGCTTCTTGTCCGGATCTCTGTCCGCTCTGAAAGCGCCCTTGCTTTCCCACTCCTCGTATATTCTGTCTTCAAAACTTTTTGGATCGTATGTCTTAGCCAGGTTTCTTGTCATTCTCAGTTTCTCCTCTTTATTCTTCTATCAAGTAGACTCTCAGGCCTCCGCGGCCCGTGTCCCTTGTTCCTTTCGCTTCTGCTTCTGCGGTGATCTTGCCCATTATGGCGAATCCCCTTTCGGCCGGTCTCGCACCTATTCCGATGATGCCTGCCAGTCCCGAAGGAGTTACCATTTCCGTATCGACATCTTCCGCTGTTCTGAAATCGTATCCTCTGCCAGGACCTTCGGCGCCTTCGCAGGCGTCCATCATTGCCCTGACGGCCGGCACGGGTACGGGGATTCTCCCGTGGGCACAGTCGACGAATCCCTTGCCGTCATAGATTGGCGAAACCAGGATCCTGCCTGCGGATTTCATTGGATCTGCGCCGAACCCCAGTCTGTCCAGCGCCATGCCGATCCCGATGGCGTTCTTGATCGCCTGGTCTCTGCCCACTTCATGGAAGTGAACGGTTTCCAAAGTCATGCCGTGGACCGACGCCTCAGCCTTCGCGATGACCGCGTAAATGTTCTCCGCGAACCTGCACGCGTTTTCGCTGACGCCGTGCTGCGCCGCATGTCCGATAATGTGTTTTACGTCTTCGTAACTTCTGCCGTGATCGTGGCCGTGTTCGTGATCATGACCGTGGCCGTGATCGTGGTCGTGTTCGTGGTGCAGGTGGAGCCCTTCCAGGTCCGCCTCACAACCGCTGATTTCAACGAGCGCGCGCAACAACATGTCGCCGCTGACACCCGCGCTGCAGTCAATATAAAGTGTCTTCATCACATAGTTCCCCTTATTATACTCATACATAGTAATTATAACAGAATTAGGGGTCAAATTGTACCTATTTTACACGATATTAAGGCCTGCATTAACACATCTTAAGACAGGTGGATTTTTACTGCAAAATGCCCTTCCAAATCCCAGAATTGGTGATGTCGACAAATCAGGAGTTGGCGAATTCTACAAACTCAAGTTCAAGTTGTCCCCCTCTGTGAAGTAAAACTCGACAATTTTGATGGATTTAACACGTAGTTTGTCGGGTTTATTTGAAAAACTCTTAGTTGTTAGGGAACAGCCCGACAAAAAAGACATATACTCAAAT
>JAFRVY010000064.1 GCA_017438285.1 Bacillota bacterium | reverse complement strand
CAGCCGCTTTATTTTCTGTCTGTTTTTATGCACAGTCAGCGTGAGAGGTAAATCTCGTATACAGGAGGTGATGAACACACCGGATCCGCGCCCTATTTTCTGATGCTGTCGTATATGGCCCTCATGTACTGGAAGCCGAGGTATATCGTCTGCTCGATACTCTGGCCGGTTCTTGCGCCGTAGTTAACCGGTATCATCTCAGTGAGGGAGAGGAGATACGAGAAGTAGTCGTAATCGATATCGGTTCTGATCTTCGGATCGGACTTCAGTTCCGCCTTGAATATAGGGGCAATCAGTTCCGAAGCGACACTCATCTGAACATAGTTGCGTATCGCATCCGGAGCCCGCAGCATGTTGCTGAACAGGGTGAAATCATCCTCTTCGAGAATGGAGTGGAGATCCTCCGAGAACAGTTCATAGCCCCTGTCATAGCCCAGATTCATCATCCGTATCAGGCCGGAATTCAGCAGAAGCTCATTGTTCTGCGCCCTGGCCGCAATGATCTTCTCATATACACTGAAGATACACAGATAGAACAGGTCAGACTTGTCATCGAAATACTGATAGAAGCTGCCCTTGGGAATCTTCGCCTCATCCAGTATCCTGTTGATACTGGTTTTTTCGTATGTATGCTGTGTGAATTCCCGGTGCGCGGAAGCGAGAAGGCGCGCTCTCTTCTCATCCGGCAGCCGGTAGAAAGTCTGATGTATCATTTGCTCACCTCAATTCCATATTTTACTTGACCGGAAGGCAGCCGTCAAGTATAATGTGACTAAAGTCATATCAGGGCCGGAGGACTATCATGGTAATCACAGATATTCAGTTTGAAGTGAGGAGCTTCAGGTTCGAGGAACCGATGAAGATCGCTTTCGCCACGATCGTCGACATGCAGACGTGCATCATCAGGGTGCTCACGGACGCCGGTATTACGGGCTACGGTGAGGCGGCGCCGTTTTCCTACGTAACCGGGGATAATCTCGAGACGGTCATCTCTGTCGGGACGGAGATGAAGAAAGCCCTCATCGGAGTGGACCCGCGCGCTCTGGGTAAAGTCCACCGCATCATGGACAGCATGTACGCGGGCAACACGGCGGTCAAGGCGGGCATAGACATCGCCTGCTACGACATATCGGCGAAAGCGGCCGGGGTTCCTCTCTACAGATTCCTCGGGGGCGACGAGCCGCATGTTCATTCTGATGTTACCATCGGCATCGATGAGCCTGCGCGCATGGCGGAGGCGGCAAAGTCGTGGGTCGACAAAGGCTTTGACATCATCAAGGTCAAACTCGGAGAGGATATCGGGACGGATGCCGAACGCATCAGGGCGATCCGTGAGAGAGTCGGCGAGAATATCACGATCAGAATCGATGCAAATCAGGGATGGTCCGTAAAGGACACGGTCAGGATAAGCCGCGTGCTTGACGGACTTGGCGTGGGCCTTATCGAGCAGCCTGTTCCGGCACACGATTTCGAAGGACTTGCGGAGATCAAAAGGAAATCCGACGTGCTGATCGCTGCGGACAAGAGCTGTCACTCCGCTTTTGACGCGGCGAGACTGGCGGCAATGCGCGCGGTCGACGTTGTGAATATCAAGCTGATGAAATGCGGCGGGATCTATAACGCGCTCAAGATAGCGGCGGTATGCGAAGCGGCGGGCATCCCGAACATGATAGGCTGCATGGGCGAGAGCACGTTGGGCAACCTTGCGGGCATGCACCTTGCCGCTGCGACTGACAACATCAGGGAGGTGGATCTGGATTCGGTATATATTTTGAAACAGGAGGACATCTACGGCGGATATGACCACGAAGGAGGATGCGTAACGCTGTGGGATGCTCCGGGAATCGGGTGTATTGTGAAAGGAGAATAAAAATGCAGCTGGAACAGACAATAGCCAAACTCAGAGAAGACTATCATGTTGCCGGAATGAGCGTGGCGCTCATCAGGAACGGCGAGCTCGTAAGCATTGACGGATACGGCCTCAGGAATGTGGCGGAAAACCTCCCCATGACCAGGGACACGGTCATGCCGATCGGCTCGATCACAAAGACGTTCACATCGCTTGCACTTGCGATGCTGGCGGATGAAGGCAAGCTGAACTGGGACGAGCCGGTAAAGACATATATTCCGTGGCTCAGACTGAACAACGAACTTCTTACGGAGAATGTTACCGCAAGGGATCTCATGTGCCACCGTACCGGAACGCCCAAGTACGACCTGCAGGCGATCTATGCTGCGACGGACGACAAGGAGGAGATGGTCAGATCCCTCGAGCATCTTCAGACATTCGCGCCGTTCCGCACAAAATTCATGTACTCCAATCAGATGGTCTCGCTCGCGGGATATCTAGTCGACGTTCTGTCCGGCACATCGTATGAGGATTTTGTGAGAGAGAGAATCTTCGCACCGCTCGGCATGACATCCAGCGACTTCGAAGCCGATTCTCTCAGCAAGTATGAAAACACATCCAGGGGATACATCTTTGCAGGAGAGTTCATTGAGCCGCCCTACATGCATCTGGGAGCTTTCGCCCCGTCCGGGGCAATCGTGTCTTCAGCGGAAGACATGGCCAGATTTGCAATGTTCCAGCTTGGCGACGGCACGTGGAACGGCAGGCGGCTGGTAAGCGAAGCAATGCTCAACGAGGTCCACAGCCACCAGATGATCGGCACGCCGTACTTCTGGGAGTTCGAGGAAATCCAGTGCGCCGAGTACGGACTCGGCTGGTTCACGGATATCTACAGAGGCAGGAAGATGATCAACCACGGCGGCAACACCAACGGCTTCTCGGCGCAGATGACTCTTATCCCATCTGAAAAGTTCGCCGTAGTGGCGCTTTCCAACGCGACTTCGAACTTTGCCGTAAACGCTCTCGGCCACTATGCCGCAGACGACGCGCTCGGCGTTGAGGATGTTCCCGACTGGTCGGCAAGATTCAGCGAGATCTTCGCCAACCTGATGCAGGGAGCCATGGCGGGAATGAAGGCCAAAGAAGAAGCCAAAGTTCCCGATACGACCCCGTCGGTACCTTTTGAGAATCTTGCGGGCGCGTATTCACATCCGGGATTCGGAACCATGGAATTTGCATGGACCGATCAGGGACTTGCCGGCACCTGGAACGGGCTCCCGGCAATGCTGGCGCATTACAACTACGATGCATTCGACCTGATGCTGCCCGTGCTCGGCGCCACGGTCCCGGCAGAGTTCGTATACAGGGACGGAGCAGTATGCGGACTGTCTGTAACGATGGAGCCGACACCCGGAGTAAAGCCGGAGCTGTTCGTAAAAGCAGGATAAAAATGAAACCGGGGGAGCCTGAGCTCCCCCGGACATTTTGCTGCATTACCCTTTTCTTGCGCATGAAATGTTGTTTTATTCCGATCAGGAATATCAGTTTCTTGCATGATCTAATCATTGTCAATCTCTTAATGTATCATCATATCATTCTCTGTTGGTTTTTGTCGATATCTTTCTTCGCCCTCACGTCAGCCAGAACAGCTTCTCATGCTCCCGGAAGAATTCATAGTAGATACGCACGTTCTCCAGTTCCCACCAGTTCCGCACCTCAACCGGGTCGGAGTCAAGGTCGTAGATTCTGGCGTCTTCCATGGCCAGCAGAAACGGCGAGTGCGTTGCAATGATAAACTGGCAGCCGCAGTGCTTTACAAAGTCCTCCAGCATGCGCTTCAGATCCATCTGCATTTTCGGGGACATGCTGTTCTCCGGCTCGTCCAGGCAGTAGAGCTTGTCGAATTTGAGCTTTGTCTCGAAGTAATTCAGGGCGGTTTCCCCGTTGCTGTTGAGTTTTGTTTCCATGCCGGCGGTCCTGCGGATGAATTGCCGGCGTGATAAAGACTTCTGCCGGGCCAGCACCTGCATGCGCAGGGCCTCATAGTCCTCCAGTCCGCTGAATTTGACGGTGTCCCCGTATTTGAGCTTCTTGTGCTCCTCTTTCCCGGCCTCGATCTGCTCGGCAATCTCGGCGTTGTTGGTGCGCACGGTGAGCATATAGTCGAAGATGTCGTCGCTGGTGATGATCCTGCTGCCGTCCGGGATCCGGTGGATAAAGCCCTCGTCGTCATATCCGCAGGTGTATTCGCACGCCGCTGCGTACCGGTCAAACAGTTCGCTGGAGTTGAAGGGCGCGATGCGGTTCAGCTGAAGCTTCCCGGCGATCAGGTTGAGGAGCGTGCTCTTGCCGGATCCGTTCCCTCCGTAGAAGATGGTCACGTCCCGGAATGTGATCTCTTCCAGTCCCCGCGGGCCGAACATGCGGCACGGGTAGATGTTGTCCACATAGCCGAAGCGACCGCCGTTTTCTTCCGCCCGCTCTTCGATCAGGTCTTCTTCCTCGTCAATCGGCAGGGTGAAGGTTTCCAGGAACATTTTGATACCCCCATTTCCTTGCAGGTTTTGTTTTGCATATCACAGTACGTATGCTATAGTAATACATAACCTGTACCGAAATTGTCCCCGGTTTTCTGATATTTTTTTGATGGAATCTGCAGCGAGATTGATGTTGCCATCAAGTTGTCCTGCTTAGTGAAAGCAACGCGGTCTTCCCGGATTTCAGTTCATTGAATGGAGAGAAGCAAAATGAAATATCTCACTTATGAGGATTGCGGTATGCTTGGCGGCCGCATCACGCTCAAATGCGGAACCGAATATTTTCTTCTGGAGGGATCCACCCCGAAGGACTTTGCCACGGTCATGCTCTACCGGATGCGGGAGAGCGCCGAACAGCGCCAGCCTGGCTTCCAGTTTCAAAGGCTTGCAGTGGTGATGCTGCTCCTCGACGGCTCTATCCTGTATGTCTATTGCGATGAGAACGATGCGGAGGAGCATACCAGTTCCTATGAAACGGAACTGCCCGGTG
>JAFRVY010000063.1 GCA_017438285.1 Bacillota bacterium | reverse complement strand
AGGTGAATATGGTGACAATTGTGTTTCAGCAAACTATCTACATGAAGTATTCATCAATGAGCAGTTCTGTATTGGAGGAGGAATAGGATACAGCCATCACGAGGATTACAAGTTTTCCGCTATTCCCATTTATCTCAGCACACACTATTTCTTTCTTGACAAGCGGTTTTCGCCTTTTGTCAATCTCCGTGTCGGAGGATTCGCACTGTTCAATGCGAAGAATGTTGGAACTAATGAGAAATACTCCCTCTCTAAAGAGAAACAGGGCTTTAGCCTGTTCCTATCACCCAGCATTGGTGTCAAGATGCATATTACACCAAATATTGGAGTGTTGGCTTCTGTGAGTGATGATGTTTATCTCGTGAAAGCGTTCGATACACGAAAGAATGACTATCGCAGTAAGATGCTTCACAGTTTAGGAATCAGCATAGGAGTCTGCTTTCAGATAAAAGGATGGTAGAGTGTAACAATTATAACGCAAATGAAAACAATGAAGATTTGGAGAATAAGAAAACACGTTGTTTCTATGATGTGTCCTTCTCGCTCGCCCAGTCGCGACGGGCGGCGGGGAGGTTTTCTTAGAAGCAGCGAATAAGCAACTGGAAGTTTAACCACAGAAACATGTTACTTTCCCTGCCCACGTCACTTTCTCTGACCTGAAGGTCTGATTGTGGCGTTGCATTCAGGTCGTTCTAACGTCATCTTCAACCCGAAGATACGTCACTTTACAATCGTTCCAATGATGGTTTACACCCCTAAAGTATTCATCGGAACACCTCGAAGATGACGTTGGAACGACCCGAAACCATCATCGGAACGACCCGAAAGTGATATATCTTATAAATACACATATACAGATAACAGATAATAATGAAAAAAGTTGTTTTTCCCGTGCAGTCTTTTCATGAATTTCGGACATAATAGATAGAAACGTTATGTTCACGATGGAGATAACACGGCTGATAGAACGGTGCAGACAGGGCGATGCTGATGCGCTCGGCGAACTGTACAAGGCATACGCCCAGAGGATGCGGGGCGTATGCCGAAGATATGTCAGCGACGAGCAAGACGTGGACGATGTGCTTCATGACGCATTCATCATCATCTTTACTTCATTCGACAGACTGAGGGATGCCTCGAAGGCGGAAGGATGGATGATGTCGATAACGAGGAATGTAGCATCGAAATATAAAGACCACTTGGACAATCAGCCATTCGTACCTTTGAAAGAAGCAGAATCATTAGCGACTCCTGATGAAGAGACCAGCGTAAAGGGCGTGCCGTTGGAGGACGTGCTGCGCATGGTGGAGCGGTTGCCTGAGGGTTACGGGCAGGTATTCCGTTTGTCTGTTTTTGATGGTATGTCACATAAAGAAATTGCTACGATGCTGGGCATCGAACCTCATTCTTCATCGTCGCAGTTGGCACGGGCCAAGAAGATGCTCCGCAAGATGATGCTGCAATATTGGGCTGCCATGCTTCTGTTGCTGCTCATGCCTCTCACATTCTTCTTGCTCAGGAAAGGTGATACTGCTGTCGAAGAGAAGCCCGCTATTGCCAAGCAGAAAGATACACCTAATCAAAAAACACAGACTAATGAGCCGTCAACGGAACGACCACAGGAGCCTGTGATGGTACAGATACCCATACATCATGCCCCAATTGATACGCTCCAACCTGTCATCGTTCAGGCCGTTGATTCAATTACGCCTGACACCCTTTTAAACATGATGGCACAGGAACAAGTTGTTCCAGACACTACAGCAACAGACACGACAAACATGTTACGCAAGGCGGATCTGCCACACTACGATATTACCGACTTGTTCCCCGAAAAGCCATCCGACAGAAGCCGCAACAAGCAAAAGTGGTCGATAGAACTTGCATACGCCGGGCAGTTGTCGGAACAGAGCCGCTACAACCAGCCATTCACTTACCGGCCCGCGCCGTCAGCCACGCAGTCGCTCCCAGGTCCCGGCCCCAGTCCAGTCGTTCCGAGCAGCATCGACAACTGGTCGGATTACGCTCTCTATCTGGCTAACCACTCGGACGCCATGAGCGACAAGACCCGCAGCGTCATCATGCGCATCGCCCTGAACAATGCCAACCAGCCGGGCAACGACAAGATCCTGCGCACAAGCCATCACCGCATGCCCATCACGTGGTCGCTGGCACTGAAATACAAGCT
>JAFRVY010000062.1 GCA_017438285.1 Bacillota bacterium | reverse complement strand
CAAGGATCCTTCCCCAGTCCCTTCGCATGGCACAGAATGCCATCGCCGCGGGGCAGCGCAGCAGCGCAGCTATCATCGCTCTGATCAAAACGAAGATCGTAAGCGAACCGACGGCTGAAATCGATTATGTTGAAGTAGTTGACGGACTGACCATGCAGCCAAAAGATCAAATAGAAGACGGAGATCTGGTGGCAATTGCCGTACGCATAGGAGACACCAGACTGATAGACAACTTTACTGTAGGCGATTCGCCTATCGAGGCCGCTTTTTAGAGACTCATAATGAGCGGCACTCCAATCGAGGTTGCGACACACATGACGCAGCCTGTCGTAAATGAATAGATTGCAGTATCAGGCCTGCAGGCGTGCTCGACGATCGGCATACAAACATCCATTGCTGCCGATCCGGGTACGCCTGTAGCTTCTATATACCCAAATTTTCGCGCAATGAGCGGGATAAAAATGATTCCGGATATTTCACGCATGACATTGTGCATGAAAGAAACGGCGCTGGCCACGATGAACTGGTTACCGGCTCCCGCGATCACGATCGGCGCATAACTGTACCATCCGAATCCGGCGCAGATAGCCAGACTCTCCCGCATGGTGAATCCCATAACCAAACAGGCGATGGTTCCGACGATCATAGTTCCGATAATTGCCGCGATCGGAAACGCGATTATCTTCAGACCGGCCTTTCGCAGGATCTCAAAGATGCTGCCTTTGGACCCGATGTCGAATCCGACAAAGAACAGTAGTATACACAGCAAAATAACGAGAGACAGGAACGATCCTTTATCAAAGGCCTCGAGATGCTCTGCAAATCTCCCAGCAATCACAAAGGCTCCAATGGCCATGCCGCCGCCGACAACGATGATGATGAGAATCGTCGTCAGGAGATTCTTTAGCCGGTCGCTGCCGGAATCATCAGAAACAGCGACACGCTCTTCTTTTTTGTCGGTGATCGGATCTCCATATCGATCCATGTGAAGGATCTTTCGCAGCAAGGTTATGGCTCCAATGCTTCCTCCAACACAGAACACCGTTACAGCAAAAGCTGTCAGCCCAATGGTTCCAACGTTTGAAGTGACCTCCTCGTTGATTCCCATTCTCAGACCCATATCAAAACAGAGCAGATAGACGATGACCATCATGGCTGACGAAGTCCAGGAAAAATCAAGGTCCTTCTTCTTCAGTCTGACGGCCAGAATATATGCAATTATCATGAAGCTCCAGTACAGAGCGAGCAGTTTCATCTATTGATAAGTCTCCAGTTATCTAATCTTCCAGTTGATCGGCTCGATGCCGTTCTCAATCAAAAACTCGTTGGTACGCGAGAAGTATTTGCCGCCCCAGAATCCGTTGTGCGCAGACAGCGGACTTGGATGCGCACCGGTAATGATCAGGTGCTGCGGATTCGTGATGAGTTTTTCCTTTGCCTTTGCATTGGCGCCCCAGAGAATGAAAACGATCGGTTTCTCGCGCTCGTTGAGAAGTTCGATCACTCGGTCCGTGAAGATCTCCCAGCCCTTGCTCTTGTGGGAATTCGCTTCGTGGGCGCGGACTGTGAGCACTGCGTTGAGAAGCAGTACGCCCTGCTCCGCCCAGTCGGTCAGGCATCCGTGATCCGGCGGCGTGATTCCGAGATCCGCTTTCATTTCCTTGAAGATGTTGACCAGCGACGGCGGCTGCGGAACGCCCTTTTGCACCGAGAAACAAAGGCCATGGGCCTGGCCCGGCTCGTGATACGGATCCTGCCCCAGAATGACCGCCTTGACCTGATCGTAAGGGGCTGCCTTGAGCGCATTGAAAATATTGTGCATCTCAGGATACACCGTGTGTCGGGAATACTCCTCCTTGAGGAATTCCCGCAAGTTTTTGTAATAATCCTTTTCGAATTCATCTGCCAGGACGCTGTCCCAGCTGTTGCCCAAATTGACCATTGTCTTCTCTCCTGACCGCTGACCGCCTCTTGATCCTCCGGCGCCGCGTTGGATTCAGTATAACATTTTTGTGGTATAATCAAAACATGAAACAGGCATATCTATCCGAATGGGCGGGCAAACCGCTCGTAAGCTATCTTGCAAGGGCCGGATACAACATCAACTTCATTCGCCAGAACAACTACGTTGACCCTCGTATATCCACACACGCGGATCTTTTCATGTGCCAGTTCGGTCTCTGGGATGAAGCCGGTCTCTTCATCGGTGACCCGGAAAAACTGGGGCCTCTCTATCCGCAGGATATCATCTATAACGCCCTTTGCACGCGCGATTTCTTCGTCCATATGATCACCGAGAGCGACCCGGATATGATGGAGGCCATGTTGCTCTGGCGTGAGAGCGTCACTCATGAAGACGAGTATACCGAGCAGGTCAAGGTCATCGGTGTCAGCCAGGGCTATTCAAGATGCACATGTCTGCCAGTGGATGACCGGTCCTTCATTACAGCTGATGCGGGTCTTGCTTCTGCCCTGGAGTCCCAGGGCGCTGTCGTGCTAAAAATAAGACCCGGAAGCATCCTGCTCCCGGGCTTTGATTACGGTTTTATCGGCGGCTGTGCCGGTCATATCTATATCGATCATCTCGAGGACCCTGCCGGTCCGCCGCAGCGAGCGATCATCTTTAACGGCGACCTCAGCCGTCATCCCGATTTCGAAAGGATCGTCGACTTCATCCGAAGCCGCAATATCCATCCCGTTTACTTCGACAACTATCCGCTGGAAGATATCGGGAGCATCCTCAGTATGGCAGGACGAGAGCTCTAAAGGTGTCCATCGTCTGATCGTTGCCCATCCTCTGTCTCGGCAACGAATACGGATCATCTCCCGGCTTGGCTCTGCCCTGTCTCGTCGTGACCGCACAGGAGAATCCGGCCTCTTCCACTATCTTTTTACATTCATCGTTATAATCGCCAAACGGATAAGCGAAAACGTCCTTGTTCCCTGTGATTTCAATGGATTTCTTCAGATCTGCAAGGGCCTCTTCTTTTGACAGCTTTGTAAAGATGCCGCCGTGGCCTATATCTCCGCCTCCCCTGTGCATATCATCAGAGTTGGACTGGAATGACAGATACTGACTCTCATACTGACTGATCTTATTTCCTGCCTTTGATGTGACGATGAAGCACGTCGCCGGAACCTTATATTTCTCAAGCAGCGGAAGTCCATACTTGAAGAAAGAAGAACTTGCGCTGTCAAATGTCAATACGACACTCTTTTCAGGCAGAAGCAGCTCACCGTTTAAGTACTCTACAACCTCCTGCCATGTCGGATAATAGTAATCGTGCTCGTTCAGCCATGCCAGTTCCTCAGAAAGGGTGCTCGTACTGATCGAGTTGCTGTGCAGGTTGTCAGGCGGATTGTCATCATCATAAACATATTGATACATGCAGATCGGAAGTCCGGACGTGCCGTATTCCGTATTTGGCTTGATTTTCACCGTGCGGTAGACCCTGGTCGTTTTGCCCTGTGAATCCGTAACGGTGTATGCGACCAGCTGCTTTCCTGCTCGGTTGAAGTCAGCCCCCGTGACCTCAACTTCGGCCGTGATATCGTTTCCTTCGCTGTCAGTTGCCGTATATCCCGGATCCTTGAATTCATCTCCCAAAGTCAGCGATATATCCTTATCTGCACCCTTGAGCTCAATTACAGGATCCATGGTATCAGTTACCGTCACCTGTCTGGTCACAGTAAAATTACCGGCACTGTATACGATGTCATATTTGCCCGGTATACTGCTGTCAGGCTTGCCCGTGACCTTGATCTGATCGCTTACATCCTTGCCGTTGATAACCGCTGTGGCTCCCGGATCGTCATATAGACCATTGAGCCCAATGACAGTTTTCTCTTCCCCATTAAGTACCATGTAGGAGTCATGGGTGTAGTGATTGACGGTCAGAACCAGCGCGACGATAACGGCTACAGCAAAAACCACTATTAAAATGACTAGTTTCGTATTGGTTTTCATGCCGTCATTATAACATACAATTGAGTTTTGTGTGAATGCAGTTTGTGATACAATAAACCCATGAAAAAACACGCGATCATCCCTATTTTCATACCGCACAGAGGCTGTCCGAACGACTGCGTTTTCTGCAACCAAAAGGCCATCACAGCCAGGCAGACAGACGTGACGCCGGCCGACGCGAGAAACATTATCGACTCCTACCTTCCGACTCTGGAAGGCCGCGGTCTCGAGACCATAGAAGTCGCGTTTTTTGGCGGCAGTTTCACGGGCATTCCGATGGAAGATCAGTCCGCCTTCCTTGCGGTTGCACAGGAATACAAGTCCAAAGGCCTGATCGACAAGATCCACATGTCGACGCGTCCCGATTACATCAATGAGGAGATACTGGACAATCTCATCAAGTACGAGGCGGATATCGTGGAACTGGGCGTCCAGTCCTTTGATCCAAAGGTTCTGGTCGCATCCAACCGCGGTCACAGCGTAGAGGATGTCTACCGCGCCTGTGATCTAATCAAAAGCTACGGTCTGGAGTTGGGCATCCAGTTGATGATCGGACTTCCCCAGGACAGTCTCGAAAGCTGCCTCTATTCCGCCAAAGAGACCGTCCTCATGGAGCCTTCCATCGCCCGACTCTATCCGACAGTCGTTTTGAACGACACGGAGCTTTTGCGCATGTACGAGCGCGGCGAATATGAGCCGCTGTCAACGGATGAGGCCGTCGCGATCACCAAGGAGATGTACAAAATCATCGCTTCTGCCGGCATCAAGATCATCCGCGTTGGCCTCAAAAGCACCGACCTGATCAATGACTCGGACAGCGACCAGAACCAGACCGTCGGTCATACCTATCACCCTGCCTTCCGGCAGCTGGTCGAAGGCGAAATCGCCCGCGAAGACCTGGAAGCGCAGCTTTTGCCGTATATCAGCAAAAACGCCGCGTCTGCAGCCTTCTACAGCAACGGCGTTTCATTTTCCAATATGATCGGCAACTCCCGCAGAAACAAGGAGTTTTTTGCCGGTAAATATCCTGACATTCGCATATCTTTCAAGGTCGATGATTCGCTTGAAGATATGGTCTTCGAAGTACGCGAGAAATAACTTTCCTCGCGTTTCTTTTTTAGCGCATAACGATTCCGGCGCCCATTCTCATGTATGTGCCCCCTTCTCTTCTGTAAGAACAGAACAGCTCCGGCTCACAGAAAGTGCAGTGGGTGCTGGTTTCAATGTTTTCTTCCGGGATTCCCGCATTGATGGCCTGCTGCTTTACTGCGGCTTTCAAATCGAGCAGATACTTTTCTTCGTCGCTGTCATTGTCCACCGGTTTCGAAAAGGAACTTCCCCATTCAAGCAAAAACCTGGAGGCCACTTCCGGTCCGACCTCGAAACAGCACTTGCTGATTCCCGGGCCGATGTGGATCTTCAGATGATCGCGTCCTGCTCCCAGAACCGCGACCATTCTTCTTATCGCCTGCGGCACGATGCCGGCGACGGTTCCGCGCCATCCTGCGTGGACCAGCCCGATGACCCCGTTCTTCGCATCATAGAGATAGACTGGCAGACAATCCGCGTGGACTGTGGTGAGCAGAACGTTTTTTGCGTCGGTCATGATGCCGTCGGTGTCCGGCAGAATGATGCCCCCGTTGAGCTTTTGCAGTTCCTCCTCGGTAAGCCTTTGCATGTCGGCGGCCTTGATGACCTCGATGTTTGTGCCGTGGACCTGTCTCGGCCAGACTTTGAACGTATCCGTAAGCCCCATTTCCGCGAAAAGCTGCTCGTTGTTGAACACGGTTCCGTCCGGCGAGCCTTCGACGGCTCCCTCTTTTGTCGTAAAAAAGGCCTGAACGCCTTCCTCTTTTTCAAATATATCTAAATACTTCATGCCTCAATTCTCAACCATCCCTCTGATCTTGTCAAGATACCTGTTTATGTGTGATATTTGACCCCTTGCAATCGCGCGGACGCGTGTGTATAATAGTCTACGTTAAATGCGATGACCGGAAACAAGTAACCTGCAGGTAGTTTTCCAGAGAGTTGCCGGGTGGTGTAAGGCAACAAACGAAAGCAGCGCGAATACATTCCGAGAGCTTTGTACCAAACGGCGGATCGAGCAAAGGCTCATGCAAAGGCTTCAGCCGCGATCGACGCTCAGTAGGCTACAACGGGTGCGCCCGTCACAGCGTTAAGGTATAAGCAGGAATGCCGTACCTGATGAGGTCGCAGTCCGTGAGGATGCGATGAACCAGAGGTGGTACCGCGAAAATTTCGCCCTCTGTCAGATACTGACAGAGGGCTTTTTATTAACAATCCCGGCGGGAAGCATCCAGAAGCAGTCCGCTTGGGATCAAACACTGGAGGTAAACTTAAATGCCAATTACTGATTTGTTAACACGCAATGCGAAGGAATTCCCTTTCGACGTCAGCCTCGTTGAGATCAATCCGGAAGCGGAGCTCAACGCCCGCAGGACATGGAAAGAATATGAACTGATCGAGTCCAACCCTCATGAGATCGGTCGTAAGGAAATGACGTGGCACGAGTTCGATGTCAAGGCCAACAGATTCGCCAACCTGCTCCTCACAAGGGGCGTCAAAAAAGGTGACAAGATCGCGATCCTGATGATGAACTGTCTGGAATGGCTTCCGGTCTATTTCGGTATTCTCAAGACCGGTGCGCTGGCAGTTCCGCTCAACTTCAGATATACGGCCGACGAGATCAAATACTGCCTGCGCAAGGCTGACTGCACAGGACTCGTGTTCGGTACGGAATTCGTAGGAAGAATCGAAAGCATCTACGAGCAGATCCCTCAGATTTCAACACTTCTGTACGTTGGTGAGGACTGCCCTACCTTCGCGGACAGTTATGATCAGTACATCGAATACTGCTCATCCCACGCGCCTGATATCAAGATCACGGATAACGACGACGGGGCGATCTATTTCTCGTCCGGTACGACAGGCTTCCCGAAGGCGATCCTGCACAAGCACCGCAGCCTTTCCCATTCGGCGAAGTGCGAACAGAACCATCACCATCAGACGAAGAACGACGTCTTCCTCTGCATCCCGCCGCTCTATCATACGGGAGCAAAGATGCACTGGTTCGGCAGCCTCTACTCGGGCAGCAAGGCGGTCATTCTCAAGGGCACCAAGCCGGAATTCATACTCAAGGCAGCATCCGAAGAAAGATGCACCATCGTTTGGCTGCTTGTTCCGTGGGCGCAGGACATCCTCGACGCTATCGAAAGCGGCGAAGTGAACATCAACGATTATCATCTGGATCAGTGGAGACTGATGCACATCGGTGCACAGCCTGTTCCGCCAAGCCTCATCAAGAGATGGAAGGAACACTTCCCTCACCATGATTACGATACGAACTATGGTCTCAGCGAATCCATCGGCCCCGGCTGCGTACACCTTGGAATCGAAAACATCCACAAGGTCGGCGCCATCGGCAAGGCCGGTTATGGCTGGGATACGAAGATCGTGGATCCTGACCACAACACTGTCAAACGCGGTGAAGTCGGCGAGCTGGCCGTCAAGGGTCCCGGCGTCATGACCTGCTACTATAATGACCCGGAATCCACAGCAGAGGTTCTCGACGGCGAATGGCTCTACACGGGAGACATGGCCGAGGAAGATGAGGACGGCTTCATCTATCTGGTCGACAGAAAGAAGGACGTTATCATTTCCGGCGGCGAAAACATCTACCCTGTCCAGATCGAGGACTTCCTGCGCAAACACGAGGACATCAAGGACGTCGCCGTCATCGGACTTCCAGATGCCAGACTTGGCGAAATCGCTGCGGCGATCATCGAACTGAAGCCAGACCGTGATACCTATGAAGAAGCCATCGACGAGTTCTGTCTCGAACTTCCTAGATACAAGCGTCCTCGTAAGATCATCTTCGCCGATGTTCCAAGAAATCCAACGGGCAAGATCGAGAAGCCTCTTCTCCGCAAAATGTACAACGCGGAAGGCATCGTCGCCAGGGAAGTCGAAAAAGACAGCTAGTGCCCTCGGGCCAAAGCGGAGTCGGGCCAAAATGAAATAATCAATGCAAACAAAGAGCAGTGTCCAAAAGGACACTGCTCTTTTAGTACTGTCTCTATGACAATTAATTTCGCTTTATGCCAGCGCTGCTGTGATGATTGCCATCGTGTAAACTTCCTCAGCGTTGCAGCCTCTTGAGAGGTCATTGATCGGTGCGTTCAGACCCTGGAGTACAGGACCGTAAGCATCGAATCCGCCCAGTCTCTGAGCGATCTTGTATCCGATGTTTCCTGCGTTGATGTCAGGGAAGATGAATACGTTTGCCTGACCTGCAACCTTGGAGTCCTTGCACTTCGTCTTAGCAACGACCGGTGATACGGATGCGTCAAACTGCAGTTCGCCGTCGATGTCCAGTTCAGGAGCTGCTTCCTGAGCCAGCTTCGTAGCTTCTACCATCTTGTCAACGTCTTCGCCTGCGCCGGAGCCCTTTGTTGAGTATGAAAGCATTGCAACCTTAGGGTCTACGCCGAAGATCTTAGCAGTTCTTGCTGATTCAACAGCGCATTCTGCGATCTCTTCCGCTGATGGCTTGATGTTGATTGCGCAGTCGCCCATTCCGAGGATCTCAGGAGCGCTTCCATCTTCGTGTTCTCTTACCATGATAAACACGGAAGATACGCTCTTGTTGCCAGGCTTCGTCTTGATCAGCTGCAGTGCCGGTCTAACGGTATCTGCTGTTGAGTAAGTAGCTCCGCCCAGAAGTGCGTCAGCCTTACCCATCTTAACCAGCATTGTTCCGAAGTAGTTACCCTTCTGCAGAGCGTCTCTGCACTGCTCTTCGGTCATCTTGCCTTTTCTCAGTTCGACCATCTTTGCGACCATCTCTTCCATTTCAGGATATTCAGCCGGATCCAGAATGTCGAGTCCTTCTATATCGAAGCCGCCGGCCTTTGCAGCCGCCTTGACTTCGTCAACCTTCCCAACCAGAACAGGTGTCAGGAATCCGCCCTTTTTCAGTCTGTCGGCAGCTTCCAAAATTCTGGCGTCAGGTCCTTCTGTAAATACGATTTTCCTAGGATTTTCTTTTAAGATTTCTACTAAGTTTTCAAACATCTTCGTACGTTCCTTTCTTTGTATCTGCATCTGTTGCGGTGTCATTTGCCCACAACAAAATAATTATACCACAAGTTTACCTGTTTGTGTCCGTATGTTTACTTCGGCGTCATGGGGTTTAGCTCCAGTAACCGCCAAATCTTACGAGCAGATAGATGGTAGCCAGTACGATCGAAAGCAGCATCATCGGTCCGCCGACCTTCAGGTAGTCGATGAAGGTGATCGGGAATCCTCTCCTGTTGGCGATACCGGTCAGAACGACGTTTGCGGATGCGCCGATGATCGTTCCGTTTCCGCCGAAACATGCGCCGATGGATACGGCCCACCAGAGCGGCCATACGTCGATTCCTTCGGATGCCATCGTCTGGATCAGCGGGATCAGCGTTGCAACAAACGGAATATTATCGAGTACTGAGGAGCAAATTGCCGATACCCACAGAATTACGATCATGAGGATCACGTAGTGAGATCCTGTAGCATTGATCATGGCTTCCGCCATCATGTGGATGATGCCGACCTTTTCCAGTCCTCCAACGACGATGAACAGGAATGCGAAGAATACGATGGTCGGCCATTCAACGTCGTGCACGGTCTCTTCCACGTCCTGTTTACCGATGAGAATCATCAGCGCCGCGCAGGAAAGCGCGATAATGCTGGTCTTGAGTCCCAGCGTATCGTGCAGGATGAAAGCGAGTGCAACGAGGCAGATCATAACGATGCTCTTATAGAACAAAACCCTGTCTCTGATTTCCTTGTTTTCGTCCATCTGCATGATCAGCGCCATTTTTTCAGGCGTGACCGAAAGGCCCTTCTTGTACATGAACTTGAAGCAGATGATCGTTGCCGCCATGACGATAACGACGATCGGTCCATCGTAAAGCACGAACTGCAGGAACGTGATATCAGCAGCGCTGCCCAGCATAATGTTAGGCGGGTCGCCGATGAGTGTTGCAGTTCCGCCCACGTTGGACGAAATGATCTGTGTGAGAAGGAATGGAATCGGATTCAGCTCCAGAGTTTTACAGATGCTGAATGTCATAGGGCCAATAAGAAGTACCGTGGTTACGTTGTCCAGAAATGCCGAGAGAACGGCGGTGATGATCATGAAGTAAACCATGATCTTCCACGGATTGCCCTTTGCGATCTTTGCCGCTTTTACGGCAAGAAATTCGAAAATACCGGAATTTTTGACTACTGCTACGAACATCATCATGCCTATAAGTACGCCGATGGTGTTGAAGTCGATAAATCCCAGGGCCTCGACAGGTTCCAGTATGCCGATCAATACCAGCAGCATAGCGCCAATCAGGGCGCAGGCAGCTCTATGCAGTTTTTCGGATACAATGACGCCTATCACAGCCACGAAAATAGCTAGTGCAATAATTTGTGATGCAGTCATTTGATTGTGCCTCCATATATGATTATGACGGTATCCTTGCATACAAGATACAATATACCAAAACAATTATACTCTCCTAAAAAAAAAGAACAAGCGAATGGCTTGTTCTTTTTGTGTTCTTTTGTGCAAAGGCCAAGCGGCCTTTTCTCTGCCCTACTTCCAGTATCCTCCGAAGAGAATCAGCAGGTAGAATGTTGCCAGAATAATGGACATGATCATCATCGGACCACCGACCTTCAGGAAGTCGATGAATGTGATCGGATATCCTCTTCTGTTTGAAATACCTGTCAGTACAACGTTTGCTGATGCACCGATGATCGTTCCGTTTCCACCGAAGCATGCGCCGATGGATACAGCCCACCAGAGCGGCCATACGTCGATTCCCTCTGCTGCCATTGTCTGGATCAGCGGGATCAGCGTTGCAACGAATGGGATATTGTCGAGAACTGCGGAGCAGATCGCCGATACCCACAGGATAACGATCATGAGAATGACGTAGTGCGTTCCGGTTGCTTCTATCATGGCCTCCGCCATCATGTGTATGAGTCCGACCTTTTCCAGACCTCCTACAACAATGAACAGGAATGCGAAGAAAACGATGGTCGGCCATTCAACATCGTGAACGGTCTCTTCAACGTCCTGTCTGCCTATGAGAATCATCAAGGCTGCACATGAAAGCGCGATTACACTTGTCTTGAGTTCCAGAGTGTCGTGCAGGATGAATGCCAGTGCTACCAGGAAGATCATGATGATGCTCTTATAGAACAAAACCTTGTCCCTGATTTCCTCGTTTTCATCCATCTTCATGATCAATTCCATCTTCTCCGGCGTTACCGTCAGCCCCTTCTTATACATAAGCTTGAAGCCAAGAATGGTTGCAACCATAACGATAACTACGATCGGACCATCGTAGATGATGAACTGGATAAACGGAATATCGGCCGCGCTGCCAAGCATGATGTTTGGCGGGTCGCCGATCAGAGTTCCCGTACCGCCGACGTTCGATGAAACGATCTGCGTCATGAGGAACGGAATCGGATTGAGATCCAGTGTCTTACAGATACTGAAGGTCATTGGACCAATCAGCAGTACTGTTGTTACATTATCGAGGAATGCCGACAGAACGGCTGTGATGATCATGAAATAGACCATGATCTTCCAAGGATCGCCCTTTGCGATCTTTGCCGCCTTGACGGCAAGAAATTCGAATATTCCAGAATTCTTGACTACCGCAACGAACATCATCATACCGATAAGAACGCCGATGGTGTTGAAATCAATGAATCCAAGTGCCTCAATAGGTTCCAGTATACCGATGAGTACCAGCAGCATGGCGCCGATCAGGGCGCAGGCAGCTCTGTGCAATTTTTCGGATACGATGACACCTATGACGGCAACGAATATAGCCAGTGCTATGATTTGTGATGCAGTCATTATTTCCCTCCAAAAAATGATTATACTGTTGAAGAATTGCGCTTACGCGTATTCTCCAACAGTATCTCATAAACCACTTAAATAGTCAACAAAATCGGTTACTTTCGTTTCCTGATCAGGATGCTGACCAGCACTGCAATGAGCAGGAATCCCTGATAGTACAGGAACGGAATGATCGTAATACTTCCGATACCCGCAAGACCTGCCGCGATCAGAAGCTGCGCGCCGTATGGGATGATTCCCTGCCATATGCAGGAAAAGATGTCCATTAACGATGAGGTCCTTGCCGGATCGATCTCGTATTCCTTGCTGATTTCCTTTGCGATCGGGCCTGCCATTACGATGGCAACCGTGTTGTTCGCTGTCGCAACGTCCATGATGGAAGTCAGAAGGCCAATGCCCAGTTCCCCTCCCTTGTTGCCTTTGAACATCTTTCTGATGGAAGAGAGGATAAACTCAAATCCTCCGAATTCCTTCATCAGAGCGCCGATGGAAGCAACGAGGATCGTAACGATCATCGTTTCGAACATACCTGACGTTCCTGCTCCCATAGAACTGAATGCCGTACTCATGCTCAGCGAACCTGTGATCAGTCCGACGATGGCAAACAGGATCGTTCCGCAGCCAAGTACGATGAAGACATTGACACCGCAAAGAGCCGCGATCAGAACGAGGAAGTAAGGGATCGCCTGCAGCGTGTTGAAGTCGAAGTGTTCGATTTCAGAAGCTGATCCCTGCAGACACATGACCGTGATCAGAATAAGTGTTGCAATGGCCGCAGGCAGAGCGATCCTGAAGTTCGCTCTGAACTTGTCCTTCATTTCAACGCCCTGGGTCTTCGTGGCGGCGATCGTCGTATCACTGATAAATGACAGATTGTCGCCGAACATTGCTCCGCCGACGATCGTAGCAACGCAGAAAGGCAGATTCAGACCTGCTGCTGCCGCAACGTTCACTGCGATCGGAGTAAGTACGGAAATGGTTCCGCAGGATGTACCCATGGCCATTGAAATCAGACATGCGATGATGAAAAGCCCCGGTATCGCGAAGCTTGCAGGAATCACGTTGAGCAGCATGTGCGCTGTGCTCTCCGCACCACCTGCCTCACTTGCGATTCCGCTGAATGCACCCGCCAGGAGGAAGATAAACAACATAATCGTAATGTTGTCATCTCCGATTCCCTTTGCGCATGCGGTGATTTTTTCATTGAATGAAAGCTCTCTGTTCTGGCAGAACGCCACTGCGAGAGCGATCATGAATGCGACTACGACGGACATGACGTAAAATCCCATGCCGTCTTCCGTAGGCGCAATGTACTCATAGTAAATGCCGCTGCCAAGATATACTACCAAGAATACGATCATTGGCAGCAGCGCGATCCCATTTGGTTCTTTATTATTATTCATCCTCTATAATTACCTCCCCAGATGATTTGACCATTGATGTCAATGGCAATTAATATTTTTTACTCTTCCTCCTGTTTCTTGAAGGTCTCGTACCTCATCATAGCATCATCGCTCGCCTGTTTGAACAGTTTTTCTGCATTTTCAGGGAACGTGATCTTCAGAGCAGCGTACCTGTTCTCTCCGTCGAGGAAGTCTTCGTAATCGATGCTCGGTGCTTTGCAGTCTACGATCATCTTCTGCTCTTCCTTATCCGGATTATATCTGTACAAAGGCCAGTAGCCGGAATCAACAGCACGCTTGACCTCTTCCTGAACGTTGTTCATGCCGCTCTTGATGCCGTGAACCGTACACGGTGTATAGGCAACGATAACCGATGGGCCTTTGTGCTCTTCGGCCTCTCGGATCGCCTTGATGAGCTGGTTCATATCGGCGCCCATAGCGACGGAAGCGACGTAAACGTTTCCGTAGGTCTTGAGAATCTGTGCGATATCCTTCTTTCTGGTCTTCTTTCCGGAAGCCTGGAATTCAGCAACAGCGCCCAGCGGCGTAGCTTTGGAGCTCTGTCCGCCCGTGTTGGAGTAGACTTCATTGTCGATGATGAATACGTTGATGTCTTCACCGGTGGCGACAACGTGATCTAATCCGCCGTAGCCTATGTCATAGGCCCAGCCGTCTCCGCCGTACATCCAGAAACTCTTCTTGCAGAGATAGTCCTTCCTTCTGAGGATCTTTCTCGCCAGTTCGAAGGATCTCGGACTCAGGTCTTCCTGGAAGGCATCTTCCATTGCCATTTCCTCAAGCTCTGCGATGAGCAGATCGGTGGCTTCCTGTGACGCGTCGATATCGTTATAGGTATCGATCCAATCCATGGCGTATTCGCTTCTGGTTTCTTCGTAGTATTCTCTTACGAGTTCGAGCTGCTTTTCTCTCTGCTGCTTGACCGAAAGGTACATGCCGAGAGCAAGCTCTGCGTTGTTTTCAAAGAGTGAGTTGGTCCATGCAACGCCGTGTCCCTTTTTGTTCAGGCAGTACGGGATACCCGGCATGCCGCTTCCCCAGGCCTGTGAACACCCTGTTCCGTTGGCCCAGTAGATCCTGTCTCCAAAGAGCTGTGTGAGCAACTTCGCATATGGCGTCTCTCCGCAGCCTGCGCATGCGGCTGAGAACTCAACCAAAGGCTGCCTGAACTGGCTTCCCTTGACGGAGTACGGCGAGAAGATGTCGCCCTTGTCGCTCAGGTTCAGTGCATAGTCCCAACGTACCTGCGAATTGCTGGTCGGATTTGCGTCGACCATCTCGATGGCCTTGCCCTTTGCCGGACAGACCGGGATACAGCTTCCGCATCCGGTGCAGTCATACTGTGATATCTGGAGGCTGTAGAACAGCTTCTTGCCGTCCTTGCCCTTGTAACTTCGCAGCGGTGTGATAACGAAGCCTTCCGGTGCGTTCAAGGCCTCCTCTTCGTTCAGGATGTATGGACGAATTGCCGCATGCGGACAAACAAAGGAGCACCTGTTGCACTGGTTGCATACTTCTGCTTTCCAGTGCGGCACGTGTACTGCCAGCCCGCGCTTTTCGTAGGCGGTAACACCCATCTGGATCTGACCGTCTTTCATGGTAGCAAGTACACTTGTCGGCAGATCGTCGCCCTGCTGTCTGTTGATAGGATCGACTATCTTGCGGATCATCCACGGTCTGGATTCATCTTCCAGCTCATCTTCCACATCGATATCTGCCCATTCAGGCGGGATCTCGACCTTGACGAAGCCTTCAACGCCGGCTTCAACAGCCTGTATGTTCTTCTTTACAACAGCGTTGCCCTTGGCTCTGTATTTATTCTTGACTGCCCTCTCCATCTCTGCCACAGCCTGTTCCACAGGAATGACTTTCATGATGGTGAAGAACGCCGCCTGAAGAATGGAATTCTTGTGGTTTCCAAGGCCAAGTTCTTCTGCGATCTTAGTCGCGTCTATGATATAGAGATTGATATTTCTCTCTGCCAGCAGTTTCTTGTCCGATGGCCAAAGCTCCTTGTGCGCTTCCTCAGGAGTCCAAGGACAGTCGATAAGCAGTGTGCCGCCCGGCTTGATCTCTTCGACGATCCTGTAATCATCCAGGAAGTGATGGTTGTGACAGGCTACGAAATCAGCATTCTTGACATAGTACGAGCTTCTGATCGGGCTTTTGCTGAAGCGCAGGTGTGACTTTGTTGTTCCCAGCGTCTTCTTCGCATCGTACTCGAAATACGCCTGCCCGTACATATCAGTCGTCGTGTTGATAATCTCGACCGTGCTCTTGTTGGCGCCGACAGTACCATCTCCGCCGAGTCCCCAGAACTTACACTCTATGGTGTCATCATCTTCCAGTTCGAACGGTTTCAGTTCAAGAGATTTGAATGTCAGGTCGTCGGTGATGCCGACAGTAAAGCCGTTGATCGGCTTCTCCGCGATGAGGTTGTCAAAGGCCGCGACGATCTGTGACGGATCCGTATCCTTGGAACTCAGTCCGTATCTGCCGCCGCAGATCTCGATATCTCTCTTTTCCTTGAAGATCGCCGTGCAGACGTCCTGATACAAAGGCTCGCCGAGGGCGCCCATATCCTTGCATCTGTCGAGGACAGCGATTCTCTTTACAGTTTCCGGTACGCCTGCGAGGAAGTGCTTCGCTGAGAACGGTCTGAAAAGGTGTACCTGAAGGAATCCGACCTTACGGCCTTCCTTCCTCAGCTTGTCCACGGCCTGCCGCACTGCTCCGGTAACAGAACCCATGGCAACGATGATGTCCGTTGCTTCCGGATCCCCGTAATAGTTGAACAGTTCGTAATTGCGTCCCGTGATCTCGTTGATCTTATGGAAATACTTCTCGACGACAGCAGGAAGATCATCGTAATCCTGATTGTTTGCTTCCCTTACCTGGAAGTAGATGTCGCCATTCTGTACCGTGTTTCTAAGTGTTGGATGTTCCGGATTCAGCGCCCTGTTCTTGAAGTCGGCAAGAGAAGGCTTATCGATCAGTTCGGTGATCTCATCCATGTTCGGGACCTCGACCTTGTTGATCTCATGAGATGTTCTGAATCCGTCGAAAAAGTGCATGAAAGGAATGCTGGACTCGATTGCTGCGAGGTGCGCTACCGGTGCCAGATCCACGATTTCCTGTACCGATGCCGTACAGTACTGGGCAAAGCCCGTGTCTCTGCAAGCCATAACGTCAGAATGGTCGCCAAAAATACTCATCGCATGAGTACCGACCGTTCTGGCTGCAACGTGCAGGACTACCGGATGCCTTTCTCCGGCGATTCTGTATAGGACCGGAATCATTAGCATCAGGCCCTGCGATGACGTATAGCTCGTTGATAGAGCGCCTGTCTGTATGGCCCCATGTACTGCTCCAATGGCTCCGGCTTCGGACTGCATTTCGGTCAGTGTAACGGTCTGACCGAAGATGTTTTTTCTCCCCTGCGCGGCCCACTTGTCAGTCAATGTCGCCATAGGTGATGATGGCGTGATCGGATAGATCGCTGCAACCTCTGTGAACGGGTACGCCATATGTGCGGCGGCTTCATTTCCGTCCATCGTTGCGAAGTACTTTTTACTTTCTGACATAGTGTTCCTCCCATAATAACGAATAGAATAATATCCTTAATAATACTTGAAATTACAACGTTTCGTCAAGGCGTTAAATCGAAAATGATGAATAAAAAAAATGCGGTCTGCATTTTTTTGCAGACCGCACCATTCATTATTTTTAATCGTCATCGTCGTGGTCATCGTCATCATCATCGTCGTCGTGGTCATTGTCATCATCACGATCATCGTCATCATCACGATCATCGTCATAACTGTCCTGTTCATCTATTTCTTCTACGACGATTTCACCTGTTATGGCGTTAACATCAAATTCGTATTCCTGTCCGCCTGAATTGAATTCGACATCATACACGATGGCACCGTCATCGCATTCGTATGATACATGTACATTGCTCACCTGACTTTCTGTCAGTCCTGCATATTCCAAAGCAGCTGCCAGCGCCTTTTCGTTACCGATATATTCGCTGGTGTCGGCCTCTCCATAGGAATCAACATCTGACAGTTCCTTTTTCTGAGTAAGGAGAATGAGGTCCTTGACCGAGAGCTTCAACAGTGAATCCTCTGTCATCTTTGGGTCTCCTGTGTTGACCAGAGTGCTGATAAGCCATGCTTTTCCAAGTGATACATTGTTCTCATGCGCAAAAGCCTCTATGTCCGCATCATCACGGACAAACTGTCCGATTATGGCCGTCGCAACTTCAGAGTCTTCAAGATAGGTGTTCAGGTTCCCTGAAAGCCTGCTTTCAATTTCTTTGCCTTTATCTTCATTGTCTGACATTACAGATACCAGAAGACCATTCGACGTATCAGTGAGATACCCTTTTGTCAGCATGGCTCCAACGAGAGCGTTGCATGCCACATCCAGGTCAGTTCCCTCGAGATCCATGTCGTTAAGTATCTGTTCACCGTCTTCGTTGACTGCATCGACAGAAACGACTTTTTCTTTCTTGTTGATAGAAATCTCTACACTTGGATTGACATCGAGTCCGACTACCGCGAAGGTGGAGTTTCCGGTGCCTATATAGATCGCTCCGCCGATCACCAGAACCAAAGCAGCCGCGCAGCTGGCCATAGCCTTATGCCAGGATCTCTTTCTTATCGGTTTCATTTCTACGACTTCAGGCACTTCTCTCTTTATAGCTTCACTTAAGGCCGGTTCCTGTACGATATCTGTATCAAGTTCTTTCATCAGTTCATCCAGAATATCGGGGGTGGTTTCCCTTATGGCCGAAGCCAGTCTTTTTTCGATATTTGATTTATCATTCATATCATCTCCCCCCTTCCTTCTATATCGCTTCTGAGTTTCTTTATTGCTCTGTTATATTTCGACAGAACCGTGCCTGTCGGAACTTCCAGGATATCCGCGATCTCCCTGTGTTTCAGACCTGTAAGCGCATGAAGTATCACTATCTGCCGCTCTTCGAAAGCGAGGGTTTTCATCGCCGCCTCCAAAACAATCATATCCGCAGTGATATCGCTGTTGTCCCCTGCTGTGAAACTATCGTATTCAGAAACTTCCTCGCAGACCTTACCGGCCCGGATCTTGTTGTAGCAGAGATTCCTGGTTATGGTGAGGATCCACGCCAATGGCTTTCCCATCGGTTTATAGGTTATAGCTCCTGAATATGCTTTGAGGAAGGTATCATGCATGACATCCTCTGCGTCGTGTTTGTTCTTTAGAATCGATAGCGCAAACCCGTAAACCGCACTTGATGTATGCTGATATATTTCCTGAAAGGCATTTCCATCCCCATCCGCCATTCGAATTATTAAGTTTTCATCAAATTGGGTTACATGTTCAGACATTTTAGCCACCAGTTATCTGATTCTTTTCCACTGATACTCGATCACTTTACCTGTGGCAGCGAGCATATCATATTCATATCTCTTCCCATTATACTTGAACTTGATTTCGTACTTGCCTTCTCCGTCATCTCTCTCGAAGTGGAATGTACCCTTCTTAATTGTCTTGGAAGAAATACCTGTGCGTTTTGCCAACTTCTTGATCGCTTTTTTCTTGCCGATCTTGTGGGTAGAGTAGTTGTGCTTATACTTGTAATCTACCGCCTTCTTCCAGATTACACCGTTTGACTTCAAAATCTCGTAATCAAATTCATTTCCGTTCTTCTTCTTGGTAAACTCGATTTCATATTTACCGTTTTCAAGTTCAACTTCCAGCCGCTTGACGCCGGATCTGGTTGTCTTCGCATTCTTGAATGCAATCTTCAGCGCGCCATCTTTTGTTATTCCCGCAGGTGCCACCGTCACTGTCTGCTCAGTCGCTTCTGTAGGCTCGGTAACCGTTGTTGGTTCGGTAACCGTTGTTGGCTCGGTAACCGTTGTTGGCTCGGTAACCGTTGTCGGCTCGGTCGGTTCTCCTACTGTTGTTCCTTCATCCGCAAAAGCGGGGGCACTCATTGCCAGTGACATGATAGCAGCGAGCATCATTGCTGTGATTTTTTTCATTTTTTTGCCCTCCTTTTGTTTATACTTTCACTAGGTTAACAATCGGGAGGGCATTTTTATTGCACGGAAAATTAAAATAATTGATTATTTTACGCTTTTTCGTGTTCGTCGAGCATTTTCTGCAGTTCTTCAATCAGGAATTCTGCAGGAATGTCCGCCTTCTTCGACAGATCGCCAATCGTTGCTTTTTTGAGGAATATTCTTCCCAGTGCCGAGTCAAGCAGCGCGAATCTGCTGTCCTTTTTCGGCAGTTCCTCTCTGAGCCATGGATATGCGTCCAATATATCCAGAAGTCTCGTATCTTTGTTCAGTTCCATTGTTTTCCTCCTTTTACGTGTGTCTGATAACTTCAAATCTCTCAAGCTCTATGTCTTCTCCCGGACGGATGCCGCCCTTCTGCATCGCTATCGATACCTGCTGCTGCGGCGTATCGATTCCCTCCAGATCAGGAAGCAAAAGCCCCCTTCTCCTGCCGCTGGTCACGATAACCCCGTACCGTTTCACATCCAGTTCATCTTCGGACTCGATTCTCTCCGGTTCTCCCAGCACGTCAACGCTGATCTCAAGCCACTTGAGCTCATCCGCCCTGATCGGGCTGAATCGAGGGTCTCTGGTAGACGCGCTGATGGCGTTCCTGATGATTTCCTCTGCCAGGCTATCCTCTGTCGGTCCGATGGTGCCGATGCACCCTCGCAAAGCGCCGTGCTCATGGATGGACACAAAGGCTCCTGCCCGTCTGTTGACCATTTCCTCCGGCACATCCTCCGGAATATCGATGACCTTTCTGCTTAGGATGTAACTTTCCAGTGACTTTCTCGCAAGTCTCACATACGGATCTTCGCTCTCCATCCGCTGGCGCAGTTCATCTTCCTGCCTTTGCATGTAATCGATGAGAAAGTGTCTGGTCTCGTCAGCGCCCTTCGGATAGAAGGAACAGATGCCGTAGCCGACGCCTGTCACATCCTGGTGCGCATAAGCTTTTGCATCGACTGCTTTGCCGTCAAAGGCTCCCGCCATGATCACGAAGGATCGGTGGCCGCACTCTGCCGCCTTCTCGCAAAAACCTTCGTCGAAGACCAGCATCTCGCCGAAGGCGCCGCGTCCTGCCGCATCCATGATGCGTGCATCGTACTGCGGGCCTTCTTCTGCAAACCCGTAGGGGCCATACTCCTGCAGTTTGTGGGACAGATCGCCGCTGGCGACGATGACAGCGCGCCTTCCGGTGTCTTCCACCGCCTCGTTGATGATCTCGCCCAGACGATAGTGATCGGTCAGCGGCAGCCCCGAAAGACCTACGCGGAGGATTTTGAAGCCGTCATACTTCTGCCGAATGAACCAGAGCGGAACCATAGTGCCATGGTCCAGATCCCTTTCGACTTCACCCAGCGTTCCAGCCGGGAAATCCTCGGCCTTTGTAAGGCTGCAGATCCTGTCTCTGAGCGCCGAATCGTATTGTTCATAGAAAGTAACGTTTGGCGCTCCAAATCCCGCGAAAGAGCCGTTTGCGCCCTTTCCCGGCGATATGTGAAAGTAGTCTGCATACATGGTCGCATGGGGACTCGTTATTATTATGGTTTCCGGTTTGAGTTCCGCTATTTCGCCTGCGACTTTTTCGTAGGCTTTTGTAGTCTCTTCGATTTGTGCTTCACTGCCTCTTCCGATGTCAGGAACGATCATCGGCGGATGCGGTACCATGAATGCTGCAAGGATGGACATAATGCATCACTCCTTCTGTGGCTGCCCGTCTGGCTCAGCAATTTCCTGCGTAAACGTATTTCAAATTCTCTTCAGCGATTTCCTTTAACTTATATATTTTCTCCACCGACGTCGCCGGTCTGTCCTGCATCTGAAAGCGCGGGAAGAACCGCGTGATGTGCAAAGGCACATCCTCCGGAATCCACGCCGAAAGCTGTCTCATTTCTTCTTCGGAATCGTTTTCTCCCGGAACGATCAATGTGGTCAGTTCCACATGACAGCTTCTGACCGCTTCTTCGATGAAGTTCATTACCATCTGTTTGTTTCCGCCGATCATCTCGTAATATCTGTCCGTGAAGCCTTTGAGGTCGATGTTCATGGCATCGATGTATGGCGCCAGTTCCTCCAGCACCTGAAGGCTCGCCATACCATTTGTCACCATGACGTTCTTCATGCCCGCCTCATGGACGAGTCTGGCCGTATCTCTGACATATTCATAACCGACCAGCGGTTCGTTGTAGGTAAAGGCAAGCCCGATGTTTCCCTCGCTTTCGTAATACTTCGCCGTGGTGGCAAGTTTCTCCGGTTCGATATACTCCGTTCTGTCTGCGAGGAGCATGGCTTCTTCCGACCAGGATATGCTGCTGTTCTGACAAAACGGACAACGCATATTGCAGCCGAAGCTGCCCACCGAAAGCACCAGACTTCCCGGGTGGAATCTCCTAAGTGGCTTCTTCTCGATCGGGTCCAGCGCCAGAGATGTCACCTTGCCGTAATTGAGCGGGATGACCTCACCGCCCCTGCAGCCGCGCACGCCGCAAAAGCCGGTCTTCCCCTCTTCGATATTGCATTTTCTGAAACAAACATTGCAAATAGTCATATCTAATTATACCCCCTGCGGTCCCTGCATGCAAAAGGCGGCGCCATGATCCGGCTCCGCCTCAATTCCCTGATGATTATTTTTTTACTAATTTATCGCCTTCCCATCGACATAGAGTTTGTACCCGTTAAAGTCAATGTTGCTGTAATCTGCGTCTTCATCCTCAAAGGATGAGACGTAGGAATCTCCTGTCAGGACGACTTTTGAATTGCTGCTGACTTTCAACACTGCAGATTTTGCAGTGTTGTCACCGTTTATAGTGCCCTCAAAGACTGATTTTTTCTCAATGTTGATCGTTGCTTTCGAAATGCTGTCGACTTCGATGTCGCCCTTGAGTTCCTGATTATGTGCGATCAGGGTTGCCGTTCCCCCGTTGCTTCCTTCACTGCCCCACTCACTGGTACCCTTAACGCTCATGAGAGTGTTGCTTCCGAAGTTCAACTGTGCCCTCGTCAGTTTGATTACCGAATCAGTATTGGTGACGAAGAACATCGGTGCTGTCTTATAATACTGCGAGCTTTTGTCGATAGAAAGCGTAGAATCCACAGCCTTGAAGGTACTCGTCCCCTGATCAGCATCTCCGGACATGGACTGATAGAGCATAACGCCGCAAACATCCACATCACCGCGGTTTCCTGCTGCCGAAGCAGTCAAAACTGATTGGGTTATCGTCGCGCTGTTCTTACCCTCAACCACAGCGATCTGGCTTCCGTTGGCATTGGCATTCGTATTATCAATGCTAATATCTCCTGTAGAATAGATGATTGGCGAACCTGCCCCATTCGTTTCAAGTTTGGAATTCGAAACAGTTACTGTGCCTTCGCCTCTATCAGTTGCAAGTGCAGCACAGGATCCGCCCTGCGTTGTAATGTTCACGTTGTCAGCAGTGATCGTTCCGCCATTTGTAGCATCCAAACCTCTGCATGAGCTTTCGCCTGTCGTTTCGATCGTCGAATCGCTGATTTTTATCGTGGATTTTTCGCCCGTGCAGAAAACACCGTTGGAGCGGTTTGCAGATGTCTTGATCGTCGCGTTCTTGACTGTCGCAGTTGAATCCCCGTT
>JAFRVY010000061.1 GCA_017438285.1 Bacillota bacterium | reverse complement strand
TGCCGCTTTTTGAAAATGAACTCTTCAAAACCGCTGGCATATGTATCCTCAGCCCTTAATGCATGTCAGGCCTTCGATATTTTGTTCGTGATGGATTCGCCGGGGAACTCGGAGAAACAAAAAGAGACCCCCGGCAGGAAGGAGTCCCAATCAAAAGATATGGTTATCCCTTCCGTGCCGGAGGCCTCTCAAGTAGTGTCTGGTTAAACCTTCCGGTGTATGTTCCCGATATTGACCTGGAGAAGGACTTATGCAGCCTGTTTCATCTCAGCCTTTCCGTCGTACATCGTTTAATTGTGCTTACAGGAACGTGACTTCCGTCCTTACCGTTACCTGTCCTGGCGGGGCATAGACGTCGATCCTGTTGTGACGCCGCCCCATCACTTTCCTTACCGATACCGAATGACAGATCTTGCATTCCACCTTGATCATGCCTTCGGCGTTTTTGTATCCTGTCAGCTGGCAGCCGCAGTTCGGGCAATGCCAGGAGAATGGGTACCAAGTATCTTTGGTTTCATCCACTTCTGATCCTCGCTTTCTCTATATCAGATCCCCGCCGCAAGACGGTCAGTTTGATTGTCGATGCGGCTCTGAGATCCTATAAAGAGAGGTATCAGAACGGTTTGCCGATGTTCCGTGTGCTGCGTGACATTTCCGCACTTCTCACATTCCATCCACCCGTCAGTCTCTTCAAGATACAGACCGCGGTTCACTGCTCCGCAAATCGGGCAGCGTATGTCGTACTTCATAATGGGCCAACCCCTCCCTTCCGGGTTGCCTGTTAATCAGGCAGATTGAATGCTGCAGCTTACAGCGCCTTGATCACGTGCCTTGCGACACCCTGGACAATGAGTTCTTTTACCAGGATCCGTTTGTCCGGATACTTCGCCTGATTTTGGTACAGCAGGATGGCGGCGTGTGAAGCCGCATCGATCCCTCCATACTTCTTCAGGGTATTGGCATTGGACTCATCGAGTGCCACAACAAGGTCGCCTATGGACGCTTCCTGCTGCTTTCTGATAACGACCAGATCTCCGTCTTCGATGCCCGCATCCACCATGGAATCGCCAGACGCTTTCAGGATGTAGAATTCGCCTTTCCCGAAAAGGGACACGGGGAGGCTGACATACTCCTGAATGTTCTCTTCTTCCTCTTCCGGGGTCCCGCATGGGATTGCTCCCACGACCGGGGCCGGAACAGTGCTGTCCGAGAACTTGCTGATCATCTTCGTCACAATGGTACGAGAGGGACCGTCGTAACTCAGCATACCGAGATCGTTCATGGCAACCAGGTAGCGATAGGAGGTTGTCTTGGCAATACCGACGCCTTTGGCGATTTCATTCACCGACGGCACGGTATGCCTCTCGTTATAGTACTGATCAACATAAGCGCTGATTTCATTCATCAGCTTCTGGCTCTTGGATCTCATGGCGGCATTCCTTTCATCAATTCTATTGAGAACGGTTCGTTCCAGATAAGGCCATTATACTCAGGATCCCGGAGATTGCAATAGGTTGGAAGGCAGTTTTTGCTCCAGACAGGCGCGTTGACGGCTGCAGGCGTCAACATAGAGAAAGAGGCCCCGAAGCAGTGAGCTCAGAGACCTCTAGATTCATATTTGTTGCTACAAGACCTATCTCGACAAACTGGAAGTTGTCTGTCTCATCCTGCAGACTTTCTGGTTATGATCATTCCTGCGATGATCAAAACAATCGCGACCGCAAACAGCAAGATCGCCAGCCAATTGGGCAGCTTAAGAAAATACCGGTCAACAATAATCGTCCCGCAGC
>JAFRVY010000060.1 GCA_017438285.1 Bacillota bacterium | reverse complement strand
CAACGGCTACATCAACATCGACGGCGTCAAGATGTCCAAGTCACTGGGCAACTTCAAGACTGTCAGAGACCTGCTCACTCAGTATGACGGCGAAGTCCTCAGATTCCTGATCCTCAGCGGTCAGTACCGGGGACCGATCGACTTCAATCCTGAGATCCTCACCCAGTCGGAGAACGGCCTGAAGAGAATGCGCAATGCAAAGTCCAACCTGAAGCATCTGATCGAGACATCGACGGCGGCAGGTACGGGCGCAGGCTGCATTGACATGTCCGAGGAAGAAAAAGAGACCCTTGCATCCTTCGACCAGTACAGAGACAAGTTCTGCGAGGCCATGGATGACGACCTGAATACAGCTGATGCTATTTCAGCTGTCTTCGAACTGATCACGGCGATCAACACGGCGACCAGAGGCGGTGCAAGCAAAGCCTTTGCAAAGGGCTGCCTGGACATCCTCATGGAACTGGCAGGCGTTCTGGGACTTTTGCAGCAGGAAGTCGAAGAGAAGGTCGAGATCGAGCCTGAGATCCAGGCGCTTATCGATGAGCGTCAGGCGGCGCGTAAGGCCAAGGACTTCGCGAGAGCTGACGAGATCAGAGACCAGCTCAAGGCGCAGGGCATCACCCTGAAGGATACACCGCAGGGCGTACAGGTCATCAGAAACTAACGCTGCAGGCGAAGATGCGCCGCGGAGCATGAGACACCAATGGATAAAAAGGAATGCAGGCATATGAATACCGAGACCCTCGCATATATGGGCGATGCGGTCTGGGAGCAGGCGGTGCGCGAGAAGCTTTTGCGCGAGGGCGGCGTCCGTGTGGACTCGCTCCATCGCAAGGCCGTCGGCTACGTCAATGCAGAGGCGCAGGCAAAGACCATCAAGGAGATCTTTGATGAACTGACGGAGGAGGAACAGGCTCTCGTAAAGCGTGCGAGAAACCACAAGTTCCACTCCAAAGCCAAGCACGCCGACCCCGTCACCTACAAGTGGGCGACGGCATTTGAAGCGCTTGCGGGATACTATTACCTGGCAGGCGAAGAGGAAAGGCTCAGCTGGTTTTTTGGCAGAGCGTTTTCAATTATAGGAGGTTGACTGGATGTCAAACCGATACAAGAAAAAAAGACAAACTACAAACAAGACCAAAGACTGGATCACCGATTATTATCAGACCGGTCGCGAATGGGATAAGGAGAACCGCAGGAGGCGTAAGAAGAACGCCGAGCAAGAGCACAAAGGCCTGAAGAACCTCAACTCCTTCGAGCTTACCTGCATCGCCATCATTATCGTGTGCCTGGTCGGATTCTTTATCAAGTTGGTCGTGCTGAAACACGGCTTCTGGACGCCGGGACTGTAAGGAGAAAATATGAGTAAAGCAGATGTACTTTTTGTAAATATGTGCCGGGACATTCTCGACAACGGATTCAGCTCCGAGGGGCAGAAGGTCCGCGCGAAGTGGGAAGACGGAACGCCTGCCCACACCATCAAGCGTTTTGGCGTGGTCAACAGATATGACCTGCAGGAGGAGTTTCCTGCGCTGACGCTCAGACCGACCTACATCAAGAGCGCCGTTGACGAGATGCTCTGGATCTGGCAGAAGAAATCCAACAAAGTGAGCGACCTGAACTCGACCATATGGGACGAGTGGGCTGACAGCGACGGCACTATCGGTAAGGCTTACGGCTATCAGATGGGCATCAAATACCGATTTGCCCAGGGTGAGATGGACCAGACGGACAACGTGATCTGGCAGCTCAAAAACACGCCGTATTCCCGCAGGATCATGACGAACATCTACAACTTCGCAGATCTTAAGGAGATGAACCTGGAACCGTGTGCCTACAGCATGACGTTTAACGTGACGGAGAATAGACTGAACGGTATACTGAACCAGAGATCACAGGACGTACTGGCGGCCAATAACTGGAACGTCGTGCAGTATGCGGTGCTGATCCACATGCTGGCGCAGGTAACGGGATTGGTTCCGGGTGAACTGGTGCACGTCATCGCCGACGCACACATCTACGACAGACATGTGGACATCGTGCGCGAGATGATCGAAAGACCGCAGTATCCGGCACCGAAGTTCAGCCTGAATCCTGAAATCAAGGACTTCTATGATTTCACGCTGGCTGACATCAAGATAGAGGACTACCAGAAGAACCCGCAGATCAAGAACATTCCGATCGCGATATAAGGAGATTAACATGAATGCAATCGT
>JAFRVY010000059.1 GCA_017438285.1 Bacillota bacterium | reverse complement strand
GCATACGCTCATGAAAATATGCGGTGACTATAGCGAGGAGGTCACACCTGTTCCCATACCGAACACAGAAGTTAAGCTCCTTTGCGCTGATGATACTTGGTGGGAGACTGCCTGGGAAAGCAAGACGTTGCCGCTTATTTTGGTCCTATGGTCAAGCGGTTAAGACACCGCCCTTTCACGGCGGTAACCCGGGTTCGATTCCCGGTATGATCACCAACATCAATGCGGGTCGATAGTCGGCCCGCATTTTGTTTTGCGGCAGATTGAGAGAGCCGTTTTTGAGCCTTTGCTTGAAACTTCACTCCATTTCAAATACAATCATTTATAACAGAGACGAAAAGGAGATCGATATGAAAGCGATAATATCTGTAATCGGCAAAGACAATGTCGGTATCATGTACAACGTGTCCAAAGTCCTCAAGGACTGCAGCGTCAGCATTGAAGACGTAACGCAGACGATTTTGAAAGAGTATTTCACCATGCTCATGGTTGTGCGTCTGGACGAAGAGAAGACGTCATTCAGCGAGCTGCAGAAAGAACTGCAGGCGATGGCGGAGAGGGAAGGCCTGACGCTGACCGTTCAGAAGGAAGAGATTTTCGACGCGATGCACAAGATTTAATGGAGCAGGGAAATGGCGATATATAAAGATGTAATCGAGACCATCGAAATGCTCAGCAAGGAGAACCTGGACATCCGTACCACGACCATGGGAATCTCCCTGCTGGATTGTTTCGGTGATAACGCAGACAGAACTGCGCAGAGAATATATGACAAAATCACGCGGCTTGCGGCGGACCTCGTTCCGACGGCCGAGACCGTCAGCAGCGAGTACGGCATCGAGATCGTGAATAAGCGAATATCCGTCACACCGATCGCGCTGGCCGCAGCGACACAGGCTGAAGACTGGATCAAATACGCAAAGGCTTTAGACAGCGCCGCGAGAGAGGTCGGTGTGGACATCATCGGCGGGTTTTCGGCTCTCGTGCACAAAGGCATGACGAAGGCAGACGAAAGCTTCATCGAATCGGTGCCTTACGCACTGTCGGAGACGGAGAGGATGTGTTCGAGCATCAATCTCGGCTCCACAAAGTCAGGCATCAACTTCGATGCGGTCAAAATGATGGGCCCGCTCATCAAGAAGACAGCCTATCTGACGCGAGACAATAACTCCTTTGGCTGCGCCAAGTTCGTGGCTTTTGCAAATGCCGTCGAGGACAATCCGTTTATGGCCGGCGCATTCCACGGAGTCGGCGAGGCGGAGAATGTGATCAACGTCGGTGTAAGCGGACCAGGCGTTGTGAAGACAGCCCTTGAGGGAATGGAAGGTGCGGCGGCGGATGAGCTTGCGGAAAAAATCAAGCTCACAGCTTTCAAGATCACCAGAGCAGGACAGCTCATCGGCGGAGAGGTCAGCAAGAGGCTTGGCATTCCATTTGGAATCCTGGATCTTTCTCTGGCACCAACACCGGCCATTGGGGACAGCGTTGCCGAGATTCTGGAAGTCATGGGTCTCGAGCGTTGTGGTGCCCACGGCAGCACGGCGGCCCTCGCCATGCTGACAGATGCGGTCAAGAAAGGCGGCATCATGGCGTCCAGCAGCGTCGGCGGACTTTCGGGAGCGTTCATTCCGGTCAGCGAAGACAACCGAATGATTGCAGCTGTTGAAGACGGCTGCCTGACATTCGATAAACTTGAGGCGATGACCAGCGTCTGCTCGGTCGGACTGGATATGATTGCGATTCCTGGCGATACGCCGGAGGACACGATCTCCGCGATGATCGCAGACGAGGCGGCGATCGGCGTCATCAACAACAAGACGACGGCGGTAAGAGTCGTTCCTGTGTACGGCATGAAAGCCGGCGACAAGGTCGACTGGGGCGGGCTTTTTGGCGCGGCTCCCGTCATGGAAGTCAACGCGTTCAACAGCAGCGGCTTCGTGCAGAGAGGCGGTCGCATTCCGGCGCCGCTGCACTCGTTCAAGAATTAGGATAGCAGTCCTTCAGAAACGGATGATGCGTTGAACCCGGAACGGATTATTTCTTGCCGAGACAATCATCATACTGTATAATACTGCATGGTGCCTCGGCACCAACATGCGCCTGTGGTGGAATTGGCAGACACGCTAGATTTAGGTTCTAGTGCGAGAGCGTGGGGGTTCAAGTCCCTCCAGGCGCACCAATAGAGGAAGGGATGGGCAGGCGCTCATCCCTTTCATTGCACTGGCAGAAAGGACTTTAAGGTCACGATAAAATAAGGAGAAAACTATGGAAGAATACGAATCCTACGAGACAACGACAACGCTGGAACTGTCCCCAGAGACGCGCATGAAAGCGATGATGGATTTCACGGATGCATTCTCGGCACTTTTGCAGAGCGGCATCAGGATCCTCTTTATCGGTGAGAATCTGGAGGAGAACGAACTCTATTTCGTCTGCGCCGACCCGGAGCTGACCTTCGTCAATTTCCTAAGCATTGGTATGGACGAAGAGGGGAACGTTGAGACCCACACCATTGAAATCAGCAATGAGGACTTTGACAGCATCTACGGACTGATGGCGCCGGTGGTCATCGAGGAGTGCGAGAATTTCGAAGACTTTCTTGCAAAGTCCGGAATCAGTGTCGTCCCGGAAGAGGAATAAACGGCGAAAGAACAAGACGGCGTGTTGACAGTAAATGGGCACAAGTATATAATCATTTTTGTAATAACAATTGAATCTGTTTCGGGGCGAGGTGAAAGTCCTCATCGGCGGTGATGAGCAAAATGCTATAAGTCCGCGAGCTTCGGCTGAAAGGGTGTGAATCCCTTACCGACGGTTACAGTCCGGATGGAAGAAACAAGAAAACGACAAGCGCGGTTTTTGCGTTCAAGTGAGTATTTACCCCGAGGTTTTTCTCGGGGTTTTGTTTATACAGAGACAGATTCTTGAAGCTATTAAGTTTTTAAGAAAAGGAAGGTCTAAAACATGACAGAACAAACAACACAGACAGAAAAGAAACCAAAAATCACCACTGTAAGGCTGGCCAAAATGGCGATGCTCGTAGCCATCTCCATCGTTTTGGTCGCCTTGATCCATTTCCCGATTTTCCCGGCAGTTGCATTCCTTGAGTATGATCCGGCGGACATTCCGATCCTCATCGGGACCTTTGCCTTCGGACCGTTTGCAGGCGTTTTGCTCACGATCGTAACGGCGGTCATTCAGGGAACAACAGTCAGTGCAGCGAGCGGCGTTTACGGCATCATCATGCACATCATCGCAACCAGCGCCCTCGTCATCACGGCGGGACTGATCTACAAGTACAACAAGACCCGCAAAGGCGCAGTCATCGCTCTCATCTGCGGCGTTCTCGCAATGACGATCGTTATGATCGGCGCGAACATGATCGTCACCCCGATCTTCATGGGCGTACCTCGCGCAGTCGTATGGCAGCTCATGCCGTTCATTGCAGGATTCAATGCCATCAAGGCAGGCATCAACGGGCTCGTTACGTTCCTCGTTTACAAGAGAATCTCGGGATTCCTGCACAAACAATAAATACTTACACAAAACATACCATTCCAAAAGACACAGGACGCCTCTTCCTGTGTCTTTTGTGTATTTAAGGCTGTTTTATGTTATACTTAATAAGTTATGGGAACGAGCATCATAAAGATAAAAAATGAACACGAAACGGAAGCGTTCGGGCGAAAGCTTGGGGCCTCTGTAAAGGCCGGAACCGTCATCGCCTTGATCGGAGATCTGGGCACAGGCAAGACAACGCTGACGAAATACATCGCGGCGGGTCTTGGCGTGACGGAACAGATTACCAGTCCGACTTTTACGATTATCAAAGAGTACAGGACCGGAAGGTGTCCGCTCTTTCATTTTGATGTCTACAGGATCGGCGACATTGACGAGATGTACGAACTTGGCTATGAAGAGTACTTCTTTGGAGACGGTGTCTGCATCGTTGAATGGGCCGACCTGATCGAAGAATTGATTCCGGAAGATGCGTTGACCATCCGGATCACCAGGGGAGAGGGCGAAGAAGAGCGTATCTACGAGGTAACATAATGTATTTATTAGCGATAGAAACGACGGGAGCCTTCGCATCGGTGGCTCTCGCAAAAACTGAAATCGAAAACGGCGAGGTAAAAAGCTTCGAGATCATCGGACACATCGACGGTCACGACAGGTTTTCGCATTTGCAAAATCTTACGCCTCAGATCCAGCAGGTTCTCTCTGAAAATGCATTGTCAATAGGCGATGTATCAATGATTGCAACGTCTGTAGGACCCGGATCATTTACGGGAATCAGAATCGGCGTTTCCACGACCAGAGCCCTTTCACAGGCGCTGGGTGTTCCGTGCGCGGCTGTCCCGAGTCTGGAGGCAATGGCGCTGCGGCAGATTGTGCTGCGCACCGTATCCGATCATGGGACCCTCATCTGCCCGATCATTGACGCCAGAAGAAACCAGATCTATGGCGGAGGTTTCCGCGCGGGAGAAGAGGAGCGCATAGAAGAAACGATCAAAGCCGGTCCGTACATGGTCGATGAATTCATTGAGAAGATTCGCAGTGCAGTAGCGGAGGCTGCAGATAACGGCGCCGCCTTTGACAGGGCTTTGTTCATGGGCGACGGCATTGACAAGTACCGCGAGCAGATCGAAGAGCTGAAGGCCTCCTGCGGACTTGAAGACATGACCTTTGCGTATGCCGAGGAAGAATGCAGATATCAGGACGCCGACACGGTAGCGATGATCGGCGCGGAGCTCGCGGCGGCAGGGAAAGTCTGCGGATTTGAAGAGCTGAAGCCGGAGTACATGCGCATGGCTGAGGCTGAGCGAAAGCTGAAAGAGAAACAGAAGGGCTGAGGGAAATGGCTGACGTGATCATAAGACAGGCGCTTCCCGAGGACGCCGACGACATATATGAAATAGAGATGCTTTGCTTTCCGGATCCCTGGAGCAGAGAGTCCATCAGCACGGAGCTGGAGGAAAATCCGAGGGCCTTTTATGTGGTCGCGGAACACAGCGGACAGGTGGTCGGCTATGCGGGGCTCTGGTGGATCGTGGACGAGGGGCATATCACCAATGTTGCCGTAAGACCGGGATTTCGAAACAGGAAAATCGCCGAGGGAATCATCGGCGTGCTTTTGGATCACACTCTGAAAGAGGGCATCCGGCATCATACCCTCGAGGTGCGCAGAGATAACGATCCGGCCATCGGGCTGTATGAGAAATTCGGATTCGAGGTCGAGGGCGTCCGCAAGGACTACTACAAGTTCGAGGGTCAGGATGCGCTGATTATGTGGCGCCACGCAACAGATGAGGAGATCGCCGAGGCTGAGGCGATCGCCGCGGCCAGAGCGGAAGAGGCTGCAACAGCCGTTTGCGACGGAGCGAACGACAGAGAAACAGTTTGGACAGAAGAAACGGAAGAAATAAAGGAAAATGATTGACGGTAAATTTGCAATATTAGCGATAGAGTCGAGTTGTGACGAGACGGCGGCAGCTGTTGTCCTGGACGGACGGCAGGTGCTCAGCAATATCATTTCGTCACAGATAGACATACATAAACAGTACGGCGGGGTGGTTCCGGAGATCGCATCGCGGCATCATCTGGACAACATCAACCACGTGGTGCAGCGCGCCTTCGATGAGGCGGGCGAAAAGCGCGCGGCGGAAACCGGCGTGCCCGATGCCCGGGTCACGATGGAGGACATCGACGCCATCGCGGTCACATACGGACCGGGACTGGTGGGGGCGCTTCTGATTGGCCTTGCGACGGCCAAAGCCTACGCGCTGGCATGCGGCAAACCGCTTATCGGCGTACATCACATTCAGGGACACATCTGCGCCAACTTCATCGAGCATAAGGAGCTGGAGCCGCCATTTATGGCGTTGGTCGTTTCGGGCGGACACACTAATATCGTCGAGGTTACAGATTACAACGAGTGTCACGTTCTGGGCGGAACCAGGGACGACGCTGCAGGCGAGGCCTATGACAAGGTGGCCCGTGTTCTGGGACTCGGTTATCCGGGCGGACCGCTCATCGACAAGATCGCCAGAAAAGGCAATCCTGAAGCGGTGGAATTCAAGCGCGTATTCCTAGAGAAGGACAGCATGGACTTCAGCTTCAGCGGTATCAAGACAGGTGTTCTCAATTACGTCAACTCCGAGCAGCAGGCGGGACGCGAGATCAGCGTGCCGGACATTGCCGCGAGCTTTCAACAGGCGGTGCTGGACGTCATTGTAGCCAAGACCGTACAGGCGGCCGTCAAGATGAAAAAGGACAAGATCGTCATGGCAGGCGGCGTATCAGCAAACAGCAAGCTGCGCGAGATGATGGCGGCGGAGTGTGCGAAGCGCGGCATCAAACTCTACCATCCGTCACCGATTCTCTGCACGGACAACGCGGCCATGATCGGCTGCGCGGCATACTATAAATACAAGGCGGGCGAAGTCGACGACCTGACACTGGACGCGATCCCAAGCCTGCCCCTTTAGTCACACAGGAGGAACCAGATATGAAAGGCTTTTTCAGCAATCCGAAAAGAGCGGTCTTTATCATCGTGCTGATTCTCGTGTGCATTCTGTTTGGAATCTCAGGAGCGATGCTGGCGATCTCAGTGCAGTAAACGCCGGCAACCGAGGATAAATCAATGATAGTAGTTTCAGCAAAAGATCTGACCAAAGCGTACGGCACCGATGTCATTTTGGACAAGGTGTCGTTCCATATAAACAAGGGAGACAGAGTAGGAATCATCGGCATCAACGGCGCCGGGAAAACTACTCTTCTTAGGATGCTCACAGGAGAGCTTCCATACGAAGAGGGCGAGGCATTCATCTCCCGTGACCTGCAGATCGGCTACCTGAAACAGGACGCAGGCTTTGATTCCGAGAAGACCGTCATCGAAGAGGTCAACGCCGTCTTTGAACACTTCCCGGAGATGGAAGCGCGCATGGCGGAACTTCTCGAAGAGAACGAGGCCCTCGCAAAGGCTTCCGATCCGGATTCCCTCGAGGCAAGCAGGAAACTCCTCGAGGAATATGATGCCATCCATGAACGCTACAACTATATGGGCGGCTATTCCTATCAGAGCGAGATCAAGGGCGTACTGAGCAGCATGGCCTTTGGCGAGGACATGTATGATAAAAAGATCTCCACCCTGAGCGGCGGCGAGAGGACGAGGCTTGCCCTCGCAGTGCTTTTACTCAGGAAACCGGACATCCTCTTCCTTGACGAGCCGACCAACCATTTGGATATCGGCACCCTCAAGTGGCTGGAGCAGTACCTCAAAGGCTACCAGGGAACCATGGTCATCGTCTCTCACGACAGATATTTTCTCGACGAGACGGTCAACAGGATCTTTGAGATCGACAATAAGAAACTGAATATATATGAAGGCGGATACACTTTCTACGCAGCAGAGCGCAGGGAACGGCGTGAAGCGGAGATGCGTCGCTACGAAAAGCAGCACCGTGAAATACAGCGCCAGGAAGAGATGATCCGCAGGTTCAAGCAGCGGGGCACAGAGAAACTTGCCAAGCGCGCGGCATCCAGAGAAAAACGTCTGGCGGCGATCGAGACGATCGAAAGACCGGATTCGGACCACGCCAAAATGAAGCTGACCTTCCATCAGAATTTCCAGAGCGGCAAGGATGTGCTGCAGGCAGAGGACTTGAGTAAAGCCTTTGGATACGGAATGAACAAGATCCAGCTCTTTGAAGGCGTCGACTTGGATATCAAGAGGGGCGAACGAGTCTGCATCGTTGGAGACAACGGCGTCGGCAAGACGACGCTGCTGCGGGTCCTCATGGGGGATCTTTCTCCTGGCAGCGGCAGAATCAGGATCGGACACAATGTCCAGTTCGGTTACTACGATCAGGGCCAGCTTTTGCTCAATGAATCCAATGACGTGATTGGAGAACTGCAGGAGGCCTACCACCTCTATTCAGAGGGCGAACTGAGGAATATTCTCGGCAGGTTTTTGTTCCGAGGAGAGGATGTGTTCCTCCCGGTGGGAGCGCTGAGCGGCGGAGAGAAGGCGAGACTGTCACTGCTGAAGCTCATGATGTCGGGGGCTAATACACTGATTCTGGACGAACCGACAAATCATCTGGATATCGAGTCGAAGGAGATCTTTGAGGAGGCGCTGCTGGAGTTTCCGGGCACATGCATCATCGTCTCTCATGACAGATATTTTCTCAACCGCATCCCGACGAGGATTATGGAACTGACGCCGGAGGGACTCGTAAATTATCTGGGCAAGTACGACTATTATGTTGAGAAAAAACAGCAGCGGATCGCGTCCGGAAAGCAGTACCTGGAAGAGATGAGAAAGGCCAGGGAAGAGGCGGAGACAGAGCCGCTTTCATCTGCGGAGCAGCGCAGAAAAAAGAAAGAAGAAGAGGCGGCACAAAGGCGTGTCCAGAGGCGTAAAGAATCGCTGGAAACGAGTATTTCCGACATTGAAGCGGAGATTAAAGAGATAGAGGAACAGCTGTGCCGAGAGGACGTCATGACCGATCCGGGCAAGCTTGCCGAGCTTAGCGAAACCCTTGCAGCAAGGCGTTCTGAGCTGGATAGAAACTACGAAGAATGGCTTGAATTACAAGGGTAGGTTTTGTATAATTATGGCAGTCACAGGAGGAAAAAGATGGTTTTAGAAACGGTAAAAAGTATTATTATTGACCAGCTCAAGGTCTCCGGCGACGACATCACTTTGGAAACTGACCTGATAAACGACCTTGATGCAGATTCGCTGAACGCAGTGGAAATCATCATGGCGATCGAGGACGAATATGAGATTACGATTCCTGATGAGGAGGCGGAGAAGATGCGAACTGTGGGCGATATAGTCAAGTATTTGGAACTGAGGGTATAATAATGAAAAAGCAGACAAAGATATCAAATGCGGTCATCAAGAGACTGCCGAGATACAGAAGATATCTGAACGAATTACGCAAAAAGGGTGTAGATAAGATTTCATCCAATGAATTCAGCAGCCTGATCGGTTACACCGCGTCCCAGATCAGACAGGACCTGAACAACTTTGGCGGGTTCGGTCAGCAGGGATACGGATACAGCGTCGAGGGTCTTTACAACGAGATCAGTGCGATCCTTGGACTGGACAAAAGCTACAAGATGGTAGTCGTTGGCGCCGGCAACCTTGGCCGTGCCATTGCGAACTATACCTATTACTATAAGACGGGATTCATCGTGGAAGGAATCTTCGAAGTCAACCCGGCTCTCATCGGAGAGAAGTTCAACGACGTTGAGGTCATGGACTACGAGAACATCGTAGAGTTCGTTGAAGAAAACGACATAGACATCGGCATCATATGCACGACGAAAGAAGTGGCTCAGGAGGTTGCGGACAAACTCTGCTTCGCAGGTGTGCGGGGCCTTTGGAACTTCGCGCCGATCGATATCGAGACGCCGTCCCACGTGGCCATCGAAAACGTGCATATCAGCGACAGCTTGCATTCGCTGGCTTACCACATGAGCAAGAATGCTGAGGAAAAAAGAAAATAGTCAAAAAAGTAAATAACCGTTTCAGTATTGAAACGGTTATTGATTATTCTTTCTAATTTATACCCTTAGCCTTCCTTTGGTGCTTCAACAGGGCAAGCCTCTGCGCAAGCTCCACAATCGATGCAAGTGTCAGCGTCGATCGTATGCTTTTCGTCACCAGCAGTGATAGCCTCTACAGGGCATTCCTCTAAACAAGCTCCACAGTTGATGCAAGAATCGTCGATTACGTAAGCCATCGTGGTACCTCCTTTATAGATTCATAAAACGTTAAACAGATTATAACAAATATACTTAGGTAATTCAACATGAAAGTTTATTGTCTGGTAGGCAAGAGCGGCACGGGTAAAAGTTACCAGGCCATCAACCTCTGCCGACAAATGAATATTGTGAGCATCATTGACGACGGTCTCTTTATCTGCCACAACAAGGTAGTGGCCGGCATCTCGGCCAAGCGCCAGAAAACGCAGTACGTCGCCGTCAAGACTGCGCTGTTTGATCAGGACTGGCACGCCCAGGAGGTCATCGACGCCATCAAGAGAGAGAACCCCGAAAACATACTCGTTCTGGGAACCTCCGACAGGATGGTCGAGAAGATCCGCCTGCGCCTGCAGCTGGATCCGCCTGTCCAGACGATATATATAGAAGACATCACGACGGAAGAGGAGCGGGAGATCGCCTACAAGCAAAGGCATGATCTGGGAAAGCACGTTATCCCGGCCCCGACCTTCCAGCTCAAGAAGCAGTTCTCGGGCTACTTTATGTCGCCGTTGAAGATGCTCAAAGAGTTCGGCTCCCGTAAGGTGGTCGACGAGAAGTCGGTAGTCAGACCGGCCTACAGCTATCTGGGCAAGTACAACATTTCCGAGAAGGTCATGGGAGACATCGTCGAGTGCATCAAGGACAAGGCCGGCACCGTCTATAACGTGGACAAGGTTTTGGTCACCACCGACAGGGAGGGAACCGAGGAAGGCATCGGCATCTATGTCCTCGCGGACCTGAATTATGACAGCGATGTTCCGGCCAATGCAAAGGCTTTTCAAAAGGAAGTTTATGAGCAGATCGAGCACATGACCGCATTCAATGTGATGCATGTGGACCTGGAAATAAGAGATGTCGTATAAATGGTATGAAAACTGTTGACAAACCCGCCCAATAGGGTTAAATTATAGTTGGCACTCGAAGAGTAAGAGTGCTAACAAAAGTTAAGGAGATGACAAAATGAGTTATGGAATTAAGCCGTTAGGCACAAAAGTAGTTATCAAAGAAATGGTAGCAGAAGAAAAGACAGCAAGCGGAATCGTTCTTCCGGGAACAGCACAGGAAAAGCCGCAGATGGCAGAAGTCCTGGCAGTAGGACCTGGAACCGAGGACGTTAAGATGGAACTGAAGGTAGGCGACAAGGTTATCTTCAGCAAATATGCAGGAACAGAAGTTAAGTACAAAGGCGAAGAAATCATGATTATGGACCAGAGAGACATCCTGGCCATGGTTGAATAATAAAGGGAGGCAATAGGAATGGCAAAAGAATTACATTACGGTGAAGACGCCAGAAGAGCCTTACAGGCAGGCGTAGATAAGCTGGCAGATACAGTTAAAATCACACTGGGACCAAAGGGAAGAAACGTACTTCTCTCCAAGACATTTGGAGCTCCGCTCATCACCAATGACGGCGTTACCATCGCAAGAGAAATCGACCTGGAGGACGCAGTTGAAAATATGGGCGCACAGCTGGTCAAGGAAGTTGCGACCAAGACAAACGACGTCGCTGGTGACGGTACTACGACAGCTACACTGCTGGCACAGATCATCATCAGAGAAGGTTTCAAAAATGTTGCTGCAGGCGCAAACCCAATGGTCCTCAAGAGAGGTATCGCAGGCGCTGTTGAAGTTGCAGTAGAAGAAATCAAGAGACTGTCAAAGGTCGTTGATACGACAGAAGCCATCGCACAGGTTGCATCCGTTTCTGCAGCTGACGAAGAAATCGGCGGACTGATCGCACAGGCAATGGACAAGGTCGGCAGAGAAGGCGTCATCACAGTAGAAGAATCCAAGACCATGGGAACTGAACTGGACGTTGTTGAAGGTATGCAGTTCGACAGAGGATACTTCTCACCATACATGGTAACCGATCCTGAAAAGATGGAAGCGGTTCTCGACAACCCTTGCATCCTGATCACCGACAAGAAGATCTCAAACATCCAGGAGATCCTGCCGGTTCTGGAACAGGTCGTTCAGGCAGGCAGAAAGCTCATGATCATCTGTGATGATCTGGAAGGCGAAGCACTGGCAACTATCGTCGTCAACAAGCTGAAGGGCGTATTCGACTGTGTAGCAGTTAAGGCTCCTGGCTTCGGCGAGAGAAGAAAGGCAATGCTGGAAGACATCGCAGTTCTCACAGGCGCAACTGTTATCTCAGAGGATCTGGGATATGAACTGAAGGAAACTTCACTGGATATGCTGGGAAGCGCAGCTACAGTCAAGGTTGACAAGGAAAACACAGTCATCGTCGGCGGCGCAGGCGCACAGGAAGATATCGAAGAGAGAATCAGCGCAATCAAGGCTCAGATCGAACAGACCACTTCAGACTTTGACAGAGAAAAGACGCAGGAAAGACTTGCTAAGATGGCAGGCGGCGTTGCAGTCATCAAGGTCGGTGCGGCTACCGAAACTGAACTGAAGGAAAAGAAGCTGAGAATCGAAGATGCACTGAACGCTACAAAGGCTGCAGTCGAAGAAGGTATCGTTGCAGGCGGCGGCGTTGCCCTCGTCAATGCGATCCCTGCAGTAGCGAAGTACGTTGAAGGTCTGGACGGCGATGCCAAGACCGGCGGAGCAATCATCGTAAGAGCTCTCGAGGAGCCTGTAAGACAGATTGCAGAAAACGCTGGATTCGAAGGCAGCGTAGTCGTTGCACAGATCAAGGAAAGCGAAGACGGCGTAGGATTCAACGCATCAACAGAAGAATACGTTGATATGATCGGCGCAGGAATCGTTGACCCGGCTAAGGTTACAAGATCAGCTCTGCAGAATGCTGCATCCGCATCAGCAATGCTGCTCACGACAGAAGCCGGCGTAACAGACATCAAGGAAGACCTGCCTCCAATGCCACCAATGGGCGGCGGCATGGGCGGCGGAATGGGCATGATGTAAGCCCGTCGCATTCCATAACAAATAAGCGATAAACGATATAGAGGCTGTTGCATATCAGGCGGCAGCCTCTTTTTGTTTCTTTTAATACTTGGAATATAGTATAATTTTCATATGAAAGAGATCACAGCAGGCAAAAACTTAATAGCGGCGCTTGAGTCTGCAGGCTATGAAGCTTACTACGTGGGCGGCTGCGTGCGCGATCTGCTGCGCGGCCTTGAGCCCGCGGATATCGACGTGACCACGGGCGCTACGCCGGAGGAGATGAAGGAGGTCTTCGCTGATCTCAGATACTTCGAGACGGGAATCAAACACGGGACCGTGACGGTTCTCGATGAGGCGGGTGTGCCCTTTGAGATCACGACCTTCCGGACTGAGGGCACCTATTCGGACAACCGGCATCCTGACAGCGTCAGCTTCGTGAGGGACCTGAGAGAGGATCTGCAGCGCCGCGACTTCACCATCAACGCCATTGCCATGGACATCCGCGGAGGAATCCACGATCCGTTTGACGGAGCGGCGGATATTGAAGCGGGTATCATCAGGACTGTGGGCGAAGCCGACGAGCGCTTCGGCGAGGACGCTCTTCGTATCATGAGGGCCATGCGGTTTGCGGCGGTCCTGGGAGATCATGCAAAGGCTTTTGCCATAGATCCTGCGACAGAAGCGTCCATGTTCCGGAACAAAGAACTGCTCCTGAACGTATCAGCAGAGAGGATTTTCACCGAGTTCAAGAAACTGGTGACAGGAGTTCATGCAGGGGATGCCGTGAGACAGTATGTCGATATTCTCGGTGTCGTCATCCCGGAGATGCTTCCGATGAAAGGCTTCGAGCAGCGAAATCCATATCACAACTACGATGTGCTGGAACACTGCGTCAGAGCCATGGAGGCAATCAAGACAACGCCGAACAACGAAGTGTACATGAAAATGGCGGCTCTCTTCCATGATATCGGCAAGCCGGACATGTTCTTTATCGGAAACGACGGTATCGGGCACATGTACGGACATCCGCTCAAAGGCGAGGAGATGGTTCGCGAGATCATGGGACGCCTGAAGGCGGATCGGTTCACTTCGGACCGGGTGACGCAGCTGGTAAGATATCACGACCTGCTGTTCAGGGAAGATGAGAAACTGATCAAGAAGTGGCTGAACAAATTCGGAGAAGAAGTCCTGCTGGAGATTTTGCATATCAAATGGGCGGACAACATCGCGACAGGGAACATGAGCCGTCAGCTCGATGACATGTTCCGGCATGTGGAAGAGATGATCGGCCGTATCGTTGAAGCGGAAGAGTGCTTCAGCCTGAAGGATCTGGCCGTAGATGGCCGCGACATAATGGAAACAGACGGAGCTCCGGAAGGTCCCGCGATCGGAGAGATTCTGCAGTCACTTCTAAACGAGGTTATCGACGGCAGCCTTCCGAATGAAAGGGAAGCCATTATGGCGCGGGCGGAGGAGCTGACCCGGGGCAGATAAAATATTGCATTTCACCGCCGCCCAGATGCAACTGACCGCGTGAGCTCTTTCATGCTTACATGTATTGTGCTATAGATATAACCGCAGGAAAAAACGTTCAGGAAGAGGACAATGTTTAAGATTTCGATCCAGCAGATTGATCCAAATGAAGAGGAGGAAATCATCATCAGATGCCACGAGATCGGCGATGATGTTACGGGCCTTGTTGAGCGGCTGAAGCAGACGGAGAACATACTCCTCGGCAGCCGTGACAACGAGGTTTTCCGCATTCCTGTAAAGGACATTTACTACATTGAATCCGTGGACAACAAGACGTACATCTATCTGCAGAAGAACGTCTTCGACTGCAAGCTGAAGCTGTATGAGATCGAATCCCTCATCGGCGGCAGCAAGCTGTTCCGCTGCTCAAAGTCCATGATCCTGAACATCTCCAAGATCCGCTCCGTCGCGCCGTCGGTCAACGGACGGTTTGAAGCGAAGCTGACAAACGGGGAAAGCGTGATTATTTCACGGCAGTATGTTCCGGTGCTGAAGAAGAAACTGGGGATGTGAGGTGCGCAGACATGGAAGGATATAAGTTCATAATCAAACTGGTGGTTTCCCACTTTTTCATTATCACGGTGTGCGTGATGCTGGTCACCTCTGTTCTGAATCTGATCACCGGCAGCGTGAACCTGGGCGGGAATGAAACGGCGTATCCATGGATCGTCATGCTTACGGGCATCGCCGGCGCTCTGCCGTCGGTGCTGTTCTACTTCCGCGACGAGCCGACGAAGTTCCAGTTTTACCGCAGGGTCGCTGTGCACTTTGTACTGATTGAAGCCCTGATCCTGATCGAGGGCGCGGTGCTGGAATGGTACTCGGGTTTTTCCGGAGCGCTGCTCATATTCGCGGCCGTTCTTGTGGTGTATGCGCTGGTATGGCTGTTCACAATGCTTCTGAACAGAAGCGCGGCCGACAACATCAACAAGGCCCTGAGGAAATTCAACATCGACGAAGAATAGCGCATCTTGACCGCTTAAAAACGCACCTTACCCATCCTCAAAAGCAGGATGGCGCAGGGTGTCTTTTTTTATTTTTTGTTTCTGATACCATCGCGGTGCAGGGAGGAAAAAGATGAAGAACGTAATTGAGGTGAACAATCTTGTCAAAAGCTACAAGGACGTGAAGGCGGTCAGCGACATCAGCTTTACCGTTGAGGAAGGGTCCTTCTTCGCGTTCCTGGGCGTGAACGGAGCCGGCAAATCCACAACCATAAACATTCTCTGCACCGTGCTTGAGAAGGATTCGGGGATGGTGAAAGTCGGCGGATACGATCTGGACGGACAGAAGAACAGAATCAGGGAGCAGATAGGAATCGTTTTTCAGGGGAGCGTTCTGGACAGGCAGCTGACGGTCAGGGAAAACCTGGCCTCCCGCGCCTCCTATTACGGAATGTCCCGCGGGGAGATCAGAGAGAGAATTAAGGAAGTATCGGACACCTTCGCCCTTGATGAGATCATGAACAGACGGTACGAGAAACTGAGCGGCGGGCAGAAGCGCAGAGTGGATATAGCGAGAGCGCTTCTCAACAGGCCGGGGATACTGTTTCTCGACGAGCCCACGACAGGACTCGACCCGATGACGCGGGTGAAAGTGTGGGAAACAATACATAGACTCCGCAGGGAAACGGGGCTGACGGTTTTTCTGACGACACATTACATGGAGGAAACCGTCGACTGCGACAAGGTAGTGATCATTGACAGAGGAAGGATTGCCGCAGAGGGGACGCCCCATTCTCTCAAGCAGAAATACGCCTCGAACCGTCTGGTCTGGTACGCGGACCGAAGCGGGGAGGCGGAGAGTATGCTGAACGAGAACGGGCTGGACTTCGACTATCAGGCGGGCAGCTACAGCGTGGATATTGACAGCTGCGAAAATGCGACGCGTCTGCTCGCGCTTCACAGAGAGATCAGCGACTACGAGTTCATAAAGGGAAACATGGACGACGTGTTTCTGAACGTGACAGGAAAGAGACTGGGGGATTAAAATGCCGGGAATAATAAAGGAACTGAACACTTACCGGGGAATGACGGTGAGAAACATCAAGGTATACGCCAAAGACAGGCTCGCGGTTCTGCTGTCAATGCTGACGCAGATCATCATACTTGGCCTGTACATTCTGTTTCTGAAAGACACGTATACCGGCTCCGTTTACGACAGCCTGGGCGCCCTGCAGGATATTATTACGAGAGCTGACATCGACACGCTGGTCAATTCGTGGCTGGTCGCGGGAGTTGTCGGTACTTCGGTTGTGACCGTCGCCCTGAACACACTGTCCGTCATGGTGGGCGACAAACAGGAGAAGATCGACTACGACTACAACGCGACTTCGGTAAAGGGAAGGACAGTCGTGTTCTCATATCTTTCCGGCGCGGTGGCAACCACGTTCATAATGAGTTCGATTCTTCTGACGGCGGGACTGGTTTTTCTGCACCTTGACGGCGGGATATCCTTCGAGGCGGGCGAAGTGGCGAAGATCTACGGGCTGGTGCTGCTCGGTTCTCTGTCTTCGACCCTCGTGCTGATGGCTTTCGTCTCCTTTTTCAGAAAGAGTTCCACACTCAGCTCCTTCGGCATCATGGTGTCCGCCGCCATCGGCTTCGTCATAGGGGCATACATTCCCGTGTCTGAATTCAGCAAAAACGTTCAGACGGCAGTGAATCTCGTGCCCGGTTCGCAGATCGCCGGAGCCATGAGGAACGTGCTTATGAATCCCGCCCTTGAAAAGATAAACTCCGCCCTCGGGGGAGTGGACGGAGGTCAGTTTGTGGATAACGCAAAGGAACTGTTCGCGGTCAATCTCAATATTTTCGACTTCAGCGCCGGCATGAGATTCATGATGATGTACTCGGCCGCTGCCGTCGCAGTCTTTCTTGTGATCAACATCGTACTGTACCGGTTCAGTTCAAAGAGAAAGTAATAAAGGGGTTATATTCCTATTTTCAGAAGCTCGATGAACTGACGCGCAGTTCGCGGGCTTCTTCCATTTCTGCGGATAGCGTGAGCCTCAGCTCTGCGGAAGAGTTCCTCTTCCGGACACATATCGGCAACGCCGTATTCTTCGGCGAGGGATCTGACGATGCCGAGGTACTCGTCTTTATCCGGTTTCTGGAAGGTGATGGTCAGGCCGAAACGCGCCGCCAGACTCATGGTCTCCTGCAGCGTGTCGTTCAGGTGCAGATCGTCGTCGAAACCTGCGCCGGCCATGCGGTCGCTTGCCTTTTCTCTGACGAGGTGGCGCCGGTTGCTGGTGGCGTATATGACCGTGTTGCTGCTGCGGCCGGAGATGCTCCCTTCGAGAGTTGCCTTGAGGGCGGAGAAGTTGTCATCGTTTCCGGCGAAGCTCAAATCGTCTATAAACAATATAAATTTAAGAGGGTTGGAAGCCAGTTCATCCATGATATCAGGAATCTGGAAGAGCTGGTTTTTCTTTACCTCGATGATTCTAAGACCGCGGTCTGCGTATTCCGCCGCGACGGCTTTGATGGTTGAGCTTTTGCCCGTTCCCATGTCGCCGTAGAGCAGCATGTTGCTAGCACCGCTGCCGTTGAGGAGTGCCTCGGTGTTGCGGATGATCAGATTGCGCTCGCGCTCATAGCCAAAGAGCTGGTCGAGGCGCTGGTAGTCCGGATGGGCAACCGGGACGATTTCGCTTCCGATGATACGGAAGAAGGTGTATCTGGCGAAGATGCCGTATCCTGTCTGGGCGATGCTGCCCAGCTTCCTGGTGAATTCCATCGGAAGCTGCACCGGTCCTGTGTTCCAGGACGGGAGATACAGATCGTCTGCATCAGAGCAGTTCGCGCGGACAAGGTTTTGCACTTCCTGTGATGTAACGGAAGCGATCTCCTCGAGGGTTGAGAGCTCGCTTTTGACGGCGTCATTGATTACAGAGGCTGGTTCCGCACCCGAAGCCACAGCCTTCACGTAGAAGTTGTCATCGCGCAGTGTGATGTCGGTAATGTACTTTGACAGATCGTCGGTGTTCTTGTAGAGCTCCGCTACGAAATTGCTGTAATCGGATACGCTGAAGGTGTCGAGCAAAGTCCTGAACAGTTTCAGAACCGGGTCGCTCTTGAGATCGCTGAACACGGTCAGCGAATCTATCTTCATTTTCAGTTGGGTGCTGTTTAACATTGGATATACCTCAAATATATAAGGGAGATTATTCGAAACTTGAACCGATGTGTTTCGTGATGATATCAATAGCCTCGTCAAATCCCTGAACACATTCCCAGTCGCCGGAAATATAGTACTTGACCAGGTCGTAGATGCGGGTCCTGTAGTAGTCCAGGGCGCCGGTCAGGTCTTTGCTCTCCGCAAGCAGCTGTCTGATATCTGCAGGGGAGTAGTCGATGGTGATGGTGCCGCGCTGTTTGCCGCCTGAAGGGTTCGCGGCACTGGCCTTTGCGCATTCTGTCACATCGATGATGGCGAAGTCGCATCGGCTTCCGAATTCAAGGGTCGGTTTTAGAATAATCTGTCGCATAATAAACTCCTTTGTTTGGATGAGTGTATTATACATTTTATGCGTAAGGGTTGACAAGAGTACGCTTACACATTATCATATTAGTGCGATATTGATTTAACGCAATAAAGCAATCGAAGAGAAAGGAGAATCTGAAGATGACCATTATTATTAAAGATGATGACGGTAATGTTGTAGTCGAACAGGAAATGGATGCAAAGGAATGCAAGGTAGACATCGTGGTAGATTCAAGAGGTCAGATCCAGTGCTCCATTGAACAGATGATTGCTTCAATCCATTGATAGAATATTATCGATGCTATTTGAATCAAATAGGACAAAGAGGCCAGGCGGCCTCTTTTTATATTGTCAGAAGAGGTCAGAATCGTTACAATAGAGCCATGAGCACTAGACTGAACAAATACATCGCCTCGGCCGGCCTTTGCAGCAGGCGGAAGGCGGACGAACTGATATCAAACGGCAACGTCAAGGTCAACGGCGCGGTCGTCAATGAGATGGGCTTTGTCGTTGAAGACGGCGACAGGGTCACGGTGAACGGCAGGCTGATCGAGGGCGAGAAGCCTAAGGTTTACGTTGTCCTGAACAAGCCTCTCGGTTACATCACTTCCATGGATGACGACAAGAATAGGGCTACGGTGGCCGATCTCGTTTCGGACATTCCGGAGCGGCTGTTCCCTGTAGGGCGGCTGGACTATAACACGACGGGGCTGCTCATCATGACCAATGACGGCGAACTGACCTACTCTCTGACCCACCCGAAGCACGAGGTCGACAAGACTTATATTGCGACGGTCTCAGGCGTCTTGTCAGGCAAGAGACTGGCGCAGCTTCGCAAAGGCGTCGATATCGGCGGCTTCGTGACATCGCCGGCCCGCGTACGCGTGCTCAGGCAAAACCCCCGCTCTGCGGTGGTGGAGATCACCATCCACGAGGGCAAGAACCGTCAGGTGCGCAAGATGTTCGCGGCAGGGGGCAATCAGGTGCAAAGTCTGGAGCGCGTCGCCATCGGAGAGCTCAAATTGGGCAGACTAAAAGAAGGTCACTATCGAAAACTGACCCGTCAGGAAATTGAATACTTAAAGGGATTATAAAGATTGGTATTATAAAGGGCGAGTCGGCTTGTATTTGCCGAAGTTCTTTCGGTGGGTGATCTTGCGGCGCGGCATCTTGACTTTGGCCAGACCGCGATTATAGATCTTGTAGCCGAGGACACCGACCCAATGATCCTTAGCTCGGCTTTTGCGAGTGTCTTTACGTTCGGTGCCGCTGGCTGTTATGGCGGCGCCGTTTTTTATTGCCTCGATAAAGTCATTGTTGCAGCGGATATCCGCATCGATCTCGGTGCAGGCCATGCCGATGTATCTGGCGCTGTGGGCATCGGTCCCGGCGACGCCCGGAAGATTGAATTTGATCGCAAGTTCTGATGCGAGATAATTGGAATCACTGCTCTCGCAGGTGTTGAAGACTTCAATGAAATCCATATCCTTCACAAAATCCCACCTCATGAGCCTGAACCCGAAAGCGGAAGAGGAACGCACGCCAAAAGGATGAGCGAGTCCAACGATGCCGCCCAGGCCGTGTACGACGCGAATCAGTTTCATGCAGCGCATGCCGCGAATCTTAAGAAGTTTCGGGAAGAGCCCATCGGGAAGGATGATGAGAACGTGTCCCGCGTCCTTCGTATCGTATTCAATACCGCACAGTACGGTCATGCCGGCAAAAGCCGGATCATCCTTCATGGACTGCCATTTGCGGCAGCCGCGGTAGCTGTTATGGTCGGCAATCAGGAATCCGTCATAGCCGAGGGCGCGGTATTTGCGTATATATTCTGTGATTGGAACCTTTGAGTCGAAGGATCCTTCTTTTGTGTGACAGTGCAAGTCGAATTTCAAAGTGCAGCCTCTCTTAAGTCAAATCTCAAAAAATACAGTCGCCCCGTAAAAGGGGCGACCGCGATAAACGAATTTATTTTCTCTTCATTTCCTTTGGAGTTACGCAAGTTCCGGAAGCTCTTGCTACGATGATTGGCTCTTCGAGGAAGTCAGCAGCTGAATCGTTGATGTCTTTTCTTGAAACGATTACCTTTCTTGCTTCGAAATTCATGTGTCTTGAAGTGTTGCCAATCTTATCGATCTCGCCATATGCTTCGATGTAGTCACCGGCATAAGTTGGAGCCAGGAATTCTACGTTGTCATATGCGCAGAAGAGACCTTCGTCTCCGTCCAGCTTGATGAGCAGCTCTGTAGCTACGTCACCAAAGAGGTGTACCATGTGTGCTCCGTCAACCAGCTCTCCACCATAGTGAGCATCTTTTGCGGACATTCTGAGTCTTAAAGTTGAAGTGATTTTTTCCATGTCTTGTCTCCTTTTCAATTTAACCGCTCCGCCGAAGCGGATTACTAACTATTGTTATTTTAATATATTGCAAAAGCAATGCCAATAGTTTATTATTGAAAATGACCGGAAATGAACCGAAAACGGTTCAGGAAAGGAAAGAAGAATGAACACCTATGGAATCGACAGAGTCATCACACCGAAGCAGGTCTTCCCGGCATCGGCGTGGGAACTGGACAACAGCAGCGCGCTCAAAGAGGGTGAAATGAGAATCAGCCTCCGGAAGGTGCACGTTGAAAACACCAGCTTCCGGCAGATTTTGCAGGAAGCCGCCAACGATGAGGACCTAATCAAAGAAAAAATCAAGGACATCGTCATCAGGAGAGGCAAGCTCCACAACCCGATCACGGACACGGGCGGACTCTTCTACGGCGTCATCGAAGAGATCGACGGTAAATTCAGGAACGACAAAGGCCTGAAGGTCGGCGATGAGGTCATCATCAACTCGTCGCTTGCCGGCGTACCTTTGTACATCGACAGCATCACATCCATTGACAAAACCTTCCCGCAGTTCGACGCGGAGGGTTATGCCATCTGTCTGCCGGGTGTTCCGGTCATCAAAAGGCCAAAAGACATGCCGATCGAGCTCCTCATGTTCGTACTCAACGAATCAGGAACCATATATAAAGTAGGTAGAGAAGCGGCCGGTAAAGAGCGGTTTGCTGTCATCGGCAACAACATGCTCATGAATCTGATCTACGGCTACGCCATCAAAGAGGCGGCCGGACCGAACGCTGAGATCCTCTGCGTTTTTGACCGCAATACGGAGGTCATGATGCAGGGTGAATCCATAGACGTAATTATGAATCAGGTCTTCTCTCAGGTGTCCTATCACAACCTGATGAAACCGGTGGCCTGTCTAAGGAGTTTCAGCGGATATCCGGAGATCGATATGGTCGTCAACTGTTCCGATATCCCCGGTGCAGAGACGGTCAGCGTCATGGCAACCAGATCCGGCGGAACCGTTGTGTTTGCTAACTTCATGAGTAATTACAACATGGCCCTTTATATCACGGAAGCCATTTCCAGAGACATTAAGATCACATGTGCTGAAGGGTATCTGGAGGAGTACGACGAGTACGACTTCGATATCGTTAGAGGCATTGCTCCATACATCGAAAACACCCTCGTAAACCGCGAGGAGATCCGCCGCAAGGGCTACAGGTCTGAGACAGACAAGGCTATCTTCGACCATCACAATCACTACGATATTTCTACGGCCGAGGATCTGGTTGCAGTCAGCAGAAAGATGCTGACCGTACTGGACGAAATCATGAGTGTTTCCCGTTACGATTGTAATGTCCTGATTACAGGAGAGACTGGTGTCGGTAAGGAAAAGGTTGCCAATATCATACAGAAAAACAGCTCACGCAAGATGCAGCCTTTTGTCAAGATCAACTGTGCGTCGATTCCGCCAAACCTCATGGAATCTGAGTTCTTTGGCTATGAAAAAGGTGCGTTCACAGGCGCTGACGCTAAGGGCAAGAGAGGCTATTTTGAGGTTGCCGAGGGCGGCATCATATTCCTCGATGAGGTCGGCGAACTGCCGATGGACATTCAGGCCAAGCTGCTCAGGGTCATTCAGGACGGCGAATTCATGCGAGTTGGAGGCACCAAACCGATTAAGACCAACGTCCGAATCATATCCGCCACCAACCGGGATCTGGAGGAACAGGTCAAGGGCAAAGGCTTTCGCCGCGACCTCTACTACAGGCTCAATGTATTCCCAATCAGCGTGCCGTCCCTGGACGAACGAAAAGAAGACATTCCGCCGCTCATCGACAACTTCATCCGCAAGTACAACGAGAAGTTCGGCATCACCAAATACATCGATGAGGATGCCAAGGAATATATGGCAAACTGCAACTGGCCGGGCAACATCAGAGAACTTGAGAATGTCACGCAAAGGCTTATGATTGCAAGTGCCAACGATGTAATCACACTGCTTGATGTCATGAAGGAACTTGGCGGAGACATTCTGGATTCCTCAGAAGTAGACAGACAAATGCAGCGCGCAGCCGAGGAAAATATCGATCTGACGAGCATGGTTGAATCCTTCGAAAAGGGTATCCTGCAGCAGGCTTGTGAGAAATATGGGTCTACAAGGAAGACGGCGAAGGCCATCGGCATCTCCCAGACCCAGCTTGTACGAAAGAAAAACAAGTACGGAATCGAGTAAAAAGTTAAAAGAATAACAGCTAAAAAAGGCGTGAACCGTTATCGGTTCACGTTTTCTTATGCTTAGAACCGAAGACGGTTCAAAAACGAATAAACCCACAGAAATACGCATAATCAAGCATGAAAAGAACGGCACGGGCAGGCTTTTGTTGTATCTGCAAAAAAACCATTCGCTGTGAGCACGAAACCGCAAGGCTTCCGGAAATGCGTTAATTTTTTGGCACACATATTGCTACTTTATATAGACACGTTAAAGCAGCCTTTGGTTCAAAGGCATAAGCCTTTGCTAGAAGGCTATCAAAATAATTTTAGGAGGAACTAAAACATGAAAAAAGGAAATCCGTACGGAACACACAGAGTTATCTCACCTAAGGGCGTTCTGCCGCAGCCAGCAGACGTTGTCGACAACACTATGGAAATCTATGACAACGAGATCCTGATCGACGTTAAGACACTGAACATCGACTCAGCTTCATTCACAGAAATCTGCAAGCAGGTTCTGAACAAGAAGCCGGCTGAAATCGAAACTCAGGAAGAAAAGGACAAGGTTGCACAGTGCATGAAGGACATCGTTGCTAAGGCTGGAAAGCACAAAAACCCTTGGACTGGTTCAGGCGGAATGCTGATCGGTACAGTTAAGGAAATCGGACCTGAATGGAAGGGCGACCTGAAGGTTGGCGACAAGATCGCAACTCTGGTTTCACTTTCACTGACTCCGCTGGTAATCGAAGAGATCCACGAGATGAGACCTGCAATCGACCAGGTTGACATCACTGGACAGGCTATCCTCTTCCAGAGCGGTATCTATGCTAAGCTTCCTGATGACATGCCGGAAGGTCTCGCACTTTCAGCACTGGACGTTGCAGGTGCTCCAGCACAGACTGGCAAGCTCGTTCAGCAGGGACAGAAAGTTCTCGTAATCGGCGGCGGCGGCAAGTCAGGTCTTCTCTGCCTGTATGAAGCAAAGAAGAGAGCTGGCGTTACCGGTCTGGTAGTTTGCGCAGCTGGTTCACAGAAATCAGAAGACAGAGCTAGAGCTCTGGATCTGGCAGACGAATACTTCCACATGGATGCTGCTGATGCAGTTGGAATGTATGAGAAGGCTATGGAACTGACTAACGGCGAACTGTATGACGTAGTTATCAACTGCGTATCCATCGAGAACACTGAGATGGGCTCCATCCTCAGCTGTAAGGATGACGGTACAGTATACTTCTTCTCAATGGCAACAAGCTTCACTAAGGCTGCTCTTGGTGCAGAAGGCGTTGGCAAGGACGTTAACATGATCGTTGGTAACGGATACACTAAGGGTCACGCTGAGATCACTCTTCAGGAACTGAGAGAGCACGAAGGTCTCAGAAAGCTCTTCGAAGAAATGTATGCATAAGTAATATTCAGTATTGAGTATTGTACAAACGATGAAAAGGAGATAAACATGGCTATTAGAAACTGGAAAGACATCCCTCTTTTCAAGGATGTAACAGATGAACAGTGGAACGACTGGCATTGGCAGGTCGCTAACAGACTGGACTCAGTAGAGAAGATCAAGCAGGTAGTTAACCTGACTCCACAGGAAGAAGAAGACATTACTAAGGTAATGGACGGCTTCAGAGTCGGCATCACTCCTTACTATGCTTCACTGATGGATCCTGACGATCCTAACTGCCCGGTAAGAATGCAGGCTGTTCCAACACTGGCTGAGACTCACAGAGGCGAAGCTGACATGCTGGACCCACTTCACGAAGACGAAGACTCACCTGCTCCTGGACTTACTCACAGATATCCGGACAGAGTTCTCTTCCTGATCACTGACCAGTGCTCCATGTACTGCAGACACTGCACAAGAAGAAGACTCGCAGGCGAAACTGACGGCGCTAGAAGCATGGAAGACATCAACGCTTGCATCGACTACATCAAGAGAACTCCTGTTGTAAGAGACGTTCTGCTTTCAGGCGGAGACGCTCTCTGCGTAGAGACTGACGTTCTCGAGTACATCATCAGCGAGCTGAGAAAGATCGACCACGTTGAGATCGTAAGAATCGGATCAAGAACTCCTGTAGTTATGCCGCAGAGAATCACTGACGAGCTGGTTGACATGCTGAAGAAGTATCACCCAATCTGGCTGAACACTCACTTCAACCATCCTAAGGAATTCACACCTGAATCAGCAGAAGCTTGCAGAAAGCTGGCTGACGCAGGTATTCCTCTCGGAAACCAGTCAGTACTCCTCAGAGGAGTTAACGATGACGTTCATGTAATGAGAAACCTGGTACACCTCTGCTGCAAGAACAGAGTTCGTCCGTACTACATTTATCAGTGCGACCTGTCACTGGGTATCGAACACTTCAGAACACCTGTATCAAAGGGTATCGAAATCATCGAAGGACTCAGAGGACACACTTCAGGTTATGCAGTACCTACATTCGTAGTTGACGCTCCTGGCGGCGGCGGCAAGACTCCTGTAATGCCTCAGTATGTAATTTCACAGACTCCAGATAAGGTAATCCTGAGAAACTACGAAGGCGTTATCACTACTTACACAGAGCCTACAATGCTTCCTAAGCTGCAGTGCAGCTATGAGAACTGCAAGAACGTTGAAGATTATCGTTATGAAGGCGTTGCAGGACTGGCTCAGGGCGAGAGAATGTCCATGGAACCAGCACATCTGCTGAGACACGAAAGAAACAAGAAATAAGAAATTAGCTCAATGTACCTGTTAGAAGAATTATCCAGAGAATACAAGAGAATATCCATAGTCGGCATGGCGAAGAACGCCGGCAAGACTACAGCGCTGAATTATCTGATCGAAGAAGCGATGGATGAGGATTTGCTCCTCGGCATCACTTCGACGGGCAGAGATGGAGAGGGAACAGACGTTGTCACGGGTACTGACAAGCCTCGCGTATTCTTGGATACCGGCACTATCGTATCGGTGCCTACGCAGCTCTACGAACTGGCTGACGCCGGACTCGAAATCATCAGAATGACCCAGTACGGCTCTTCGCTTGGACCTATCCTCCTTTGCAGAGTCGTCGACAGCGGATACGTTCAGATCGCCGGGCCGGTAATCAATGCCCAGCACATAGAGATGTGCGAAGAAATGCTTCGGTTAGGTGCGGACCTGGTGCTTATAGATGGTGCGATAGACCGGAAATCTATCGCAGCACCAGAAACATCGGATGCGATCATCCTGTCCACAGGAGCGGTTTTATCGAGAAAAATGAGTAAGGTCGTAGAGGAGACGGCGCACACCGTCGGCCTCTACCGCCTTCCGTGTCTCGAAGATGGACGGGAGAGGAATTTGTTGACCGAAACAAATGGCGAACAGATCATGCTCATCAAAGAGGACGAGCTCGTTGTACTCGACAGGAGTACGGGCCTCGGCGCAGGCAAATACCTGGATGCCGAGATCGATGAGACCGTCACACATGTATTTGTTCCGGGAGCTTTTACACACAGCGTCATCGCTGACATTAACCCGAAGAAGCTGAAACATATCACATTCGTCCTCAAGGATCCGACGAAGATCTTTATCGGCGCGACCATGTGGAATCAGCTTAGGAAAAAGGGACTCACCGTAAAGGTTCTGGAGAACATCCCGGTTGCAGCAGTGACTGTCAACCCGACATCACCGAGCGGATATATGTTCGACCACGAAGAACTTGTGAACGCCATGCAAAAGGCTATACCCGACATCCCTGTTATTGACGTTAGAATGTAGGAGGAGACAATGTCAACGAGAATACTCAGACTGGCAAATCCCAAAACGAGACGCGAAACGGGGCTGGACTATGTGATCGGAGCCATGAATCTGCAGACGCCGTTCGGCACGAAGCAGATCAAGGAACAAAAGCCTTTCTTCCCGGGCCAGGAGGAGGCCCTGGAGGAGGAACTGGACCGCATAGAGCGGATGGTGGAAACGGCAGCCGCAAACAAAAGCGACATCGGCGTTTTGCAGGAAACCTTCATGATGATGAAAGACAATACGTTCACGATCGAGAGAACGGAACACTCTGTATTGTCTGTCGTCGAGATCTTTGAACTCAAGAACCTAATGCTGCTCATGGAGAAGGTCAGGACCTTAAGCACGAAGATCGACCTTCCTGCCGAGTACGTGCCGGACACAGTCAACGAACTTCTGGACATACTCGACCCAAGCGGTGACAGACTCAACACGTTTTACATCTATGATTCATTCTCCGAAAAGCTCGCAGAGCTGAGACGAGAAAAAAGGAACATGGAAAGGGAAATCAGAAGTCGTCAAAAGGCTTTGAGAAACGAGATCAAGGAAAAGCACGGACTGTCACTTACGCCGAAATTCGACATTACGGTTTCGAAGAGCGACAGCGCCGGTATAAAAATGATAGAAGAGATTGCCGATTTATCGAAATCGGACGAAGACTATATGTCGGTCACCTACACGCTGGTTCCCGATGATGAGGTCCGTCAGCTCATGCTCAAACTGGATGATCTGACGGCGGACATCGAAGAAGAGGAACTGGTCGTGAGAGAGCGACTGTCGAAGGAGATCCACAAACACTCTGCATTGCTTCTCGAAAACTGCGACCGTATTGGAAGACTTGACATCATTCTCGCAAAGGCTCTGTATGCGGCAGCACACAGCTGCGTCAAGCCGGAGATCGTCAAGGAACACATCGTGGAATTCGAGGACGGAAGGCATTTGCAGGTCGAAGAGATCATCAAGAAAAAGGGTGGAGAGTACTGTCCGGTCAGCATTTCACTTGCTGACGGCGTGACTTGCATCACGGGAGCCAACATGGGAGGCAAGACGGTTTCCCTGAAGCTCGTAGGCATGGTCGCGATTCTCGCCCAGTATGGTTACTTCGTTCCTTGCAGCAGAGCGAAAGTCGGTCTCAGCAACTTCATGCAGATTCTCATCGGAGACAGTCAGTCCATCGAAAGGGGACTGTCGAGCTTCGGAAGCGAGATGGAGGAGCTGAAGGAAATCATCGACAACAGCAAGGACAGATCCCTTTTGCTCATTGATGAGATCGCCAGCGGGACGAACCCGGTAGAGGGACTGGCGCTCACGAAGAGCATCGTAGATTACCTGAAACATCAGACGATCATATCGCTCATCACCACTCACTTCGAGACGGTCACAGAGGATAAGGATGTCGTCAACATGCAGGTAACGGGGCTTGCGAATGTGGACTTCGAAAAACTTAACAGGGAGATCAGGTACGCCAACAGGCGCGAAAGGATCAACATCATCCAGAAGTACATGGATTACAGACTCCAGCGCGTCGACAATGCGACCCAGATCCCTAAAGATGCCTTGAACATTGCTAAGATGCTCGGCATCGACAATAGCATTATAGAAAAGGCTAAACAGTATATTGTATAAAGGAGAAAAAGGATGAAAAGTAAACTGAACCTGGACCCTAACAAGGTTGATCATGCTCGTCAGAGCGCTGCAAAGATCGCTCACAGCATGCAGGAATTCATCGACAGACACACTACAGTCAGTACCGAGAGAACCATTCTCAGACTGCTGGGCGTAGACGGTGTCGATGAGGTTGACACTCCACTGCCTAACGTAGTGGTAGACCAGATCCTTGATGCAGGCGGACTTCCAAGAGGCGTTGCTTACTGGATTGGAAACGCAATGATCCAGACAGGCAAAGAGCCGCAGGAGATCGCTGAGGAAATGGCTGCCGGAAATCTTGACGTGACTAAGTTGCCGCTGGCTTCCAAGGAAGAGGCTGAAGCTAAGATCATGCCTAGAGTTCACGAGGCATTAAAGACAATCAGAAAGCAGACCGAAAAGAGAAACGAGTATCTCGCTACGATCGGTGAGGGCAGAAGACCTTATCTGTATGTCATCGTTGCCACAGGTAACATTTACGAAGACGTTGTTCAGGCACAGGCTGCTGCTAGACAGGGTGCTGACATCATCGCCGTAATCAGAACGACTGCTCAGTCACTGCTCGACTACGTACCTTACGGACCAACAACAGAAGGTTTCGGCGGAACATACGCAACGCAGGAAAACTTCAGAATCATGAGAAAGGCTCTCGACGAAGTTGGCGAAGAAGTTGGCAGATACATCAGACTCTGTAACTACTCATCAGGAATGTGCATGCCTGAGATCGCTGCAATGGGCGCTATCGAAAGACTGGACGTAATGCTCAACGACGCACTTTACGGTATCCTGTTCAGAGATATCAACATGCAGAGAACTCTGGTTGACCAGTATTTCTCAAGAGTAATCATCGGTTACTGCGACATCATCTTTAACTCAGGTGAAGATAACTATCTGACCACAGATGATGCATTTGAAAATGCGCACACGGTTCTGGCTTCACAGCTGATCAACGAACAGTTCGCAGTACTGGCAAATGTAAAAGAAGAGCAGATGGGTCTCGGCCACGCATTCGAGATGGATCCTGACATTGAGAACGGATTCCTCTATGAGCTGGCACAGGCTATCATGGCAAGAGAGATCTTCCCGAACGCTCCTCTGAAGTACATGCCGCCTACAAAGTACATGACCGGAAACATCTTCAAGGGCAACGTACAGGATGCGCTGTTCAACATGATCGCAATCTGGTCAGGACAGTCACTGCAGCTGCTCGGTATGCTGACAGAAGCTATCCACACACCGCACATGCACGACAGATATCTCTCCATTGAAAATGCACAGTACATCTTCAACAACATGAGAGACATCGGTTCCGAAATGGAATACAAGGAAGGCGGAATCATCCAGTCAAGAGCTCAGCTGGTACTCGACAAGGCTGACAAGCTCCTCGAAGAGATCGTAGAAGAAGGACTCTTCTCCACGATCGAGCAGGGCAGGTTCGGCGGCGTTAAGAGACCTAGAGACGGCGGAAAGGGCCTGGCAGGCGTTTGCGTCAAGGATGATGAATACTTCAATCCGTTCATTCCACTTATGTTAGGAGGTGCAGAATAATGGCAGAATGCAATACAGCAGTAGCTCAGATCGATCTGACAAAAGTAAAGCCATATGGCGACACGCTTAACGATGGTATGACAGAAGTTGCTTTCACTCTTCCTGTTCCTTACGGTGACGAAGCTAATGAAGCAGCAAAGATCCTGGCAAAGAAGATGGGCCTTGACGAGCCGAACGTAGTTTATTCAAAGGCAATGACTCCGGAGTATACATTCTTCGTAGTATACGGCAAGTGCCAGCACACAGTCGACTACACGACCATCAAGGTCGCGAAGGTCGAAGTTGATGTCATGGACAGACTTGAGTGCGCAGAGTACATCAAGGAAAACATCAAGAGACCTGTTGTTATCGTCGGAGCTTCAACGGGTACAGATGCCCACACTGTAGGTATCGATGCTATCATGAACATGAAGGGCTTCCACGGCCACTTCGGTCTTGAGAGATTTGAAGGCATCGAAGCTTATAACTACGGATCACAGGTTCCTAACGAAGACCTCATTGCTCACGCCAAGGAACTGAACGCGGATGCAATTCTCGTTTCACAGACTGTAACGCAGAAGGATATCCACATCCAGAACCTGACGAACATGGTCGAACTTCTGGAAGCAGAAGGAATGAGAGACAAGGTCATCCTGGTTTGCGGCGGACCGAGAATCTCACACGAACTGGCTCAGGAACTTGGTTATGATGCAGGTTTCGGACAGCACAAGTATGCTGAAGATGTTGCATCATTCGTCTTGACAGAAATCGTAAAGAGGAACATGATATAACAGTCAACAGAACAACTATTTTCAAACAAGAAAGGTAAGAATATGTTCAACAAAATCGTAACAGCTGATGAAGCGGTAGCTGGTGTACAGGACGGCATGACCATCATGGTCGGCGGATTCCTGGGAACAGGATCCCCTGAAGTCCTCATGGATGCACTCGTAAGAAAAGGCGTAAAGCATCTGACAGTTATCGGTAACGATGGCGGACTGGCAGAAGGCCAGCCGGCTGGTGAATTTGCCGGTAAGACTCCTAGAGGAATCGGCAAGCTCCTCGAGCACCACATGGTAGACCACGTAATTATGTCACACGTCGGCGTAAACCCTCGTCTGAACGAGCAGTTTGCTGACGGAAGCCTGAAGTACACTCTGGTACCGCAGGGAACACTGGCAGAAAAGATCAGAGCAGCAGCTTATGGTCTTGGCGGAGTTCTTACTCCGGTAGGACTCGGAACACCTATGGAAACTGACCTTGATGAACTGGGCAGAAAGAAGGAAGTTATGGAAATCGACGGTAAGAAATACCTCTTCGAAAGACCGCTTCACGCAGACTACTCATTCATCAGAGCATCCATGGCTGACGAGTTTGGCAACTACATGTGCTCAAAGGCAACGAGAAACTTCAACATCGTAATGGCCGGAGCTTCCGACCACACCGTTATTGCAGCAGAGAAACTGGTTCCAGTCGGCACAGAGAACCCTGACATCTGGCAGGTAGCCGGCGTACTGGTTGAATCAATCGTGGAAGGAGAACCGGCATGGCAGATTTAAAAGAAAGAATCGCAAAAAGATGCGCGAAGCACTTCGAAGACGGTGACTTCATCAACCTCGGAATCGGTCTTCCTACAATGGTTGCTGACTATCTTCCTGAAGATGTCATCATCACTTGCCACTCCGAAAACGGATTCGCAGGAATCGATGTGCTTGCAGACGCAGACACTCTCGATGTAAACATCATCAACTCAGGTGGACAGTATGTAACTGTTCTTCCTAGAGCAAAGTTCTTTGATACGGCTGAATCTTTCGGTCTGGTCAGAGGCGGGCACGTAAAGGCTACAGTTCTCGGAGCTATGGAAGTTGCTGAGAACGGCGACCTGGCGAACTGGATCGTGCCTGGCAAGAAAGTTGCCGGCATGGGCGGCGCCATGGACCTTTGCGTAGGTTGTCCTGAAGTAATCATCACGATGCTTCACACACAGAAGGGCAATCACAAGATCAAGAAGGAATGTACTCTTCCGCTGACAGCAGAAAAGTGCGTTACCGACATCATCACAGAAATGGCAGTTATGAAGGTTACAGATGAAGGTATCGTTGTAACAGAACTTCACCCTGACTATACGAAGGAAGAAGTTCAGGAAGCAACTGGCGTACCTCTCATCTGGTCACCGGACCTGAAGCCGTATGATGAGACCTAACGAGATCTATCAATCACAAAAGCCGCGGGATCATTCCGCGGCTTTTGATGTAAAAAAGGAATGTTCGACTATGAAATACGATTTTACAAGTATCCTGAACAGGAAGGGCAAAGATGCCATCGCAGTCGCCCCGGAAGAAGATCCGTACGGCATCGCGCCGAAAGGCAATATAAAGGAAGGGTTCGATCTCATCCCAATGTGGGTTGCGGACATGAACTTCCCGACGGCGCCGGCAATCTGTGAAGCGGTCATCGAGCGTGCGAAACATCCGGCATTCGGGTACTTCGACCTGCGTCCCGAATACTACGACAGCATTATTCGCTGGCATGAGAAAAGGAACGGCGTCAAAGGCCTGGAGAAGAAACATATCGGTTATCAGAACGGCGTGCTCGGCGGGGTCCTCAGCGCTCTCAGAGTTCTCTGTTCCGACGGCGAGAACGTGCTCGTGCACGCACCGACCTACGTTGGCTTCCTTGAGGAAGTCGGCCGCGTCGGCTACCACCTGATTCCAAGCGAGCTCAAAAAAGATGCCGACGGCATCTGGCGCATGGACTACGAGGACATGGACGCCAAGATCAAGAAGTATCACATCCACACAGCCATCTTCTGCTCACCGCACAACCCGACGGGACGCGTCTGGGAGAGAGAGGAACTGGAGACAGCTTTTGCAGTGTTCGAGGCAAATGATGTGTATGTCGTTGCAGACGAGATCTGGTCGGACCTGATTCTCGACGGACACACCCACATCCCGAGCCAGAGCGTTTCGGACGATGCGAGGAACCGAACGGTCGCGCTCTATGCGCCGTCCAAAACCTTCAATCTGGCGGGGCTCGTGGGAAGCTACCACATCATCTACAACGATTATCTGCGGGCGAGGATCGAACGCGAGTCGAGTCTGACCGTGTACAACGCACCAAACGTGCTCTCTATGTACGCCCTCATCGGCGGCTACAAAGAGGAGAGCGAGGAGTGGCTGGAGGAACTGCGGCTGGTGCTTTCGGAGAACCTGCATTTCGCCGTCGACTTCATCAAAGCCAACTTCGAAGGCGTGGATGTATCCATGCCGGAGGGGACCTATATGCTTTTGCTCGACTGCGGAGACTGGCTCAAGGCACATGACCGGACCATCGATGAGCTTTTGCGCAGGGGCGTGGAAGTCGGCGTTCTGTGGCAGGACGGCCGGCAGTTCAACCGACCGGATGCGATTCGCATGAACCTGGCGCTGCCGAATGCGAGGGTGCGCGAGGCCTTCCAAAGACTGAAAGAATACGCTTTCGTATAGGCGGATAATTCGTATTGACTAATCTTGACTAAAATAGTATAATATAACCAGATCGAATAAGAATTAACAATTGAGATAATTAAGGAGGAATCAGATTATGAAATGGACATGTTCAGTATGCGGATACACTCATGAAGGCGACACTGCTCCGGAAAAGTGCCCACAGTGCGGCGTTCCGGCAGAGAAGTTCAGCAAGGTTGAAGAAGGCGAAAGAGAATGGGCTGCAGAACACGTAGTAGGCGTTGCTCAGGGCGTTGATGAAGAGATCATTCAGGGTCTGAGAGACAACTTCAACGGCGAGTGCTCAGAGGTAGGTATGTACCTGGCTATGGCAAGAGTTGCTCACAGAGAAGGATATCCTGAAATCGGCCTGTACTGGGAAAAGGCTGCTTACGAAGAAGCAGAACACGCTGCTAAGTTTGCAGAACTGCTCGGCGAAGTAGTAACTGACTCAACTAAGAAGAACCTCGAAATGAGAGTTGACGCTGAGTGCGGCGCAACTGCCGGCAAGACAGCTCTGGCTAAGAAGGCTAAGGAACTGGGTCTGGATGCAATCCACGACACAGTACACGAAATGGCTAGAGACGAAGCCAGACACGGCAAGGCATTCGAAGGACTTCTGAAGAGATACTTTGGCTAAACCGCAGAGCCTTTAATATCAAGACTTTTGAGAGATGTAAGCAATTGCATCTCTCTTTCAAGGAGACCACCTATCAAGGTGGTCTCCCTTTTTATGTTACATATTCACGGCCAAGCACTATTATATATTCTTTTAAGGCGGGCGAGGGGCGGTGACCGACGGCATTTCCGCAGGAGCAGCCGCGAGAACATGCGAAACGAGCAAAGAGAATAACAAACTCCAGGATTGTCTGAGCACCGATAGGTGCGAGTTATCCTGGAGTTTTATTCTCTGCGAGTGAGCATTGTGATCGCCTGCGACGAGGACCCAGCCGCCGGTCACCGTTCCTCAGCTCAACCTTAATAAAGGACAATCAAAAAGTGCTTGACAGTGTACTATGTGTAGTAGTACACTACACACGAAAGGAGGGGCACTATGTTTGAACTGGATATGAAGAGCCGAAAGGCCATCAGCGATCAGATCATCGAGAACATGAAAGAACTGATCGTCTCCGGCGTGCTCAAGCCGGACGACAAAATCCCATCGGTGCGCGAAATGGCGTCGCAGCTGCTCGTCAACCCGAACACCGTGGCCAAGGCCTATCGGTCATTAGAAGCGCAGGGATACATCTTCACCGTCAAAGGCAGGGGAACCTTTGTGGCGGACACCCAGTCAATGCCAGTCGATAGCAGAGAACTCAAAGAAGCAGAGAACTACGTCAGAGACAGCATCAGCAAACTCTACTATCTGGGAATCGACAAGGAAAGGGCAAAAGAGATTATCGACAAAGTCTTTGAAGAGAGGGGTGATTGGAAATGATTCGTGTGCAGAACGCGGATAAGAGTTACGAAAAGGGAACAAAGGCCTTGGACGGCCTTTGCATAAATGTTGAAAGGGGTTCAATATATGGCCTGGTCGGAACTAACGGCGCCGGCAAGACAACGATCATCAGAAGCATCATGGGCATTCTCATGCTTGATGCCGGTGAGATCACTGTCGATGACGAAACGGTTTACGACAACGAACAGGTAAAACAAAGAATCGGATACGTATCCGATGATCCATTTGCTTATCGCGGCTATACTCTGAACGAGATGGGCGCGTATACAGCAGGACTTTATGAAAACTGGAATGAGGACAGATTCCGCACCATGCTGGCAGATTACAATCTGGACGGCAAAGCCAAACTCTCATCGCTTTCCAAAGGCATGAGAAAGCAGGCAGCTTTCATCCTGGCGATGTCAGTAATGCCGGAGCACCTCGTTTTGGACGAACCTATCGACGGCCTCGATCCGCTGGTCAGAAGAAAGACCTGGAAGTACATCATAGACGATGTAGCGGAGAGGGAAATGACAGTTCTCGTTTCATCACACAATCTGCGTGAGATGGAAGGTTACTGTGACCACATCGGAATCATCTCCGAAGGCCGTATGGTCATCGAGAGAGACCTTGAGGATCTCAAGACCGATGTGCACAAAGTCCAGGTTGCTTTCCTCGACGAAGAGGAAGATACCTTCGCAAAAGCCATGGAAGGTATGAAGGTAATACATCACGAAAAGCGCGGTTCCGTACACGTGGCTATTGTATGTGAATCCGCCGAAAAGATTCAGGAAACGCTGCAGGATTACAATACACCTGTATTGGATCTGCTGCCGCTTACACTTGAAGAAATATTCATTTACGAGTTAGGAGGTGACAGTCATGAGATCGACAACATCATCTAATGAAATAATGACGATTGTAAGAGACAATTTCAAAAGATTCTGGACTGTCCCTGCGTTCTGTTTGTTCCTGTTCCTGGTCAGCGGATTTGTTCCGGTTGTCCTGCTTGGCACAGGAGACGGACTTGTGGATTTCAGCATGATTTCATTCAATGAAAATGTTGGATATGTTCCTTGTATGCTGATCCTTGCGATTGGCAGCGGAATGACGGTGTTCTCGTACCTGCAAAGTCCGAGCGCGGCAAACTATGTACATAGCCTGCCGATCAGCCGCAGTAAGCTGTTCGTGGCAAATGTGCTCAGCGGCCTATTGATGATAGCAGCGCCAATAGTAATCAACGGTATCATAATGAGCATTGTAGGTATGAACGCGCTTTTCATCACATGGACTATCGTGACATTCATTTGCTGCGCAGCGATGTTTGCGATCACGGTCTTTGCGGCGATGATAAGCGGGAACACGCTAATGCATCTGTTCAATGCAGGGTTCTTCAACGGCGTGCTTACAATGATCTTAGTAGTGATCCTCGCAGTATGCGACTCACTGCTGGTAGGATATGAAACCCAGGGCGGACTGCTCGATTTCATACTCAGATCCAATGCATTGACGGCAGCCATTGGTGAAACTTCGAGGTCATGGATCTGCCTGGCTTATCTGGCGGTTACCGCAGCATTCCTGATAATTGCGTGGCTGATTTATAAGAAACGTCCGATTGAGAGAAGCGGAAACTCTCTTATCTTCTCATGGACGAGAGCGTTACTGTTCCTGATCTGCGTATCCTGTGGGGCTATTCTTTCAGGGTTGTTCTTCGCAACGATTTTGTCGGCCGACCCAACTATCGGCTTTAACAAAGACATGATTGTCGGCCTGGTACTTGGTGGCCTTGCGGTCTTCGTTGTAGGAAGCGTCCTGATCGACAGATCGGCCAAAATCTTCACGAAGAGAAATATACTGCCGGCTGCGATCGCGCTGGGACTTGCCTTTGCAGTGACGCTGGGCATGAGCGCAGATGTGCTGGGGTACAACAAATACGTTCCGGAAGCATCTGAAGTCAAGTCAGTCTGCATCGATACGGCGCATTCCGAGTTGTTCAACTCGTATGATGGCGACTATAGCCTGATTACATTCCGTGGCGAAAGTGTCTTCTATAAGGAGGCAAAAGATACCGAAGAAATTGCCGGTATGCATTACCCGGGATTCAGCAGTGAAGAAAGCATCAATGCGGTAATAGCACTGCAGCAAGCGCTTATCAACCAGGAAAGAAATGATATGACAGAGCTCGACTGCGTAAAGATTATTTATGAACTCAACAATGGTAAGCATGTAACAAGATCATATAATCTTTATGTGCCGCCCGATAGCGATCAGACCAGTTTTGATCTCGATCCGGCCATTCGCAAAGCGGCAGGGGATCTGTATGAGTCAAAGGAATTCAAACAGATTTACAGCCTGAACAATCTAAAGGATGATTACTTTGAAAAGGGAGGCATAACCTATTGTGTGGACTACGACGAAGAAGATCCTAACGACGGATTCTATGCGATCTCCAATAAGGATGTAGAGGGTCTGAAGGAAGCCATGGAAAAGGACTTCCAGGAGCTCGGCTACGATAAAGCTTTCCAATACAAAGGAGTTATAAGTATTATTCGCAAGGACAATAATACATATGATGAGGATTCCGAAGAAGCCTTTGCAGACGTGCTGGATATACCGATTCCAAAAGACGCAAAGCATACAAAAGCATGGCTGAAGGAACACGAAGACCTTTGGAAATAACCTTTGTGAGTACCATTAATACTCCAATGAAAGCCGCTTGCCCGAAAGCTCTCGGGCAGGCGGTTTTGTTTGCTTTTTAATGCCAATAAAGGTACAATAACTATGTATGCACATCATAATGGGGTGAACAATTTGAATTTCAAAAAGACAATCACAATTATTACGGTAATCACACTCACGCTGCTCACGCTGTCGGGCTGTACGACCTTCGATAATTTCAAGAAGGCCTTTATCGACAAGCCGCAGGACAATGATGTCACAATCGCGATTGGGGTATATGAGCCGATGTCCGGATCAGACAAAGCCGGCGCGGCTGCGGAAGTAGAGGGAATCGAGCTTGCTCATGAGATGTATCCGACGGTACAGGGCAAGATCGTCGAGCTCATCTATGCGGATAACAGCTCCGATATCGAGGCGGCCGAAACAGCAATCAACACGCTGATATCCAGAGAACCTACGGTGATTCTGGGAAGCTACAGCGACGTATTGTCTCTGTCAGCCTGTGAAGCCATAGAGAAGGCGAAGATTCCGACCATCGCTATCACTAACACGAATCCGCTGATCACGAAGGACTATGACTATTACTGCAGGGTCTGCTACGTTGACTCCAACCAGGGCGACCTGCTCGCGCAGTACGTCCTGAATAACAGGAAACAAAAGCAGGCCGGCGTACTCGCTCCGGCAGGAGACGATGCGGCGCAGGCTGAGGCGACAGCCTTTACTGACAGGATGAGAGCGGAAACGGGCGATGACGACGCCATCACGTTCTATGAGTATTTCCATGCGGGCGATCAGGACTTTACGAAACAGCTGACAAAAGCTAAGAAGAAGGGCGTCAAGCAGATCATCATCACGGGAGAAATCGCGGACGCAGCCAATATCATCAATCAGGCCGCTGACATGGACCTGGACATCCAGTTCCTGGGTGATTCCAAGTGGGGAACGGAGGATTTCACAAGTCTGCTGAGTAAAAATGTGACATCAGACATGATGGCCTTCGTACAGTTCTTCGCAACAGATGGAGACACGGCGACGGCTACCGTCAGCAAGGAGAAGGAGACCTTCTTAAAGGCCTACAAGGAGAAGCACGGCAACCAGCGGGCAGAGCCTGAAGACGCCGTGGCTCTGGGATACGACGCTTACTGCTTAGCGCTGGACGTCATCAGCAAAACGCCGGAAGATGCTACCTCCGAAGATATCATCAAGTTGCTCACCGGACCGCAATACCAGTATGAAGGCGCATCCGGGCTGATCAACTTCAGCAGTATTGGAGACCCGGTCAAGACGGCATATATCAGTACGTGGGAAAATGGATCGATCACCACACTTTACACAATCGATCCAGTTGAGTAATAGAAATAATATATATAAAAGGAGAAAAGATAATGGAACAGAAAATCAAGGAAGCATTGGATCAGATCAGACCTTTCCTGCAGAGAGACGGTGGAGATATCGAATTCGTTGAATATGTTGACGGTATCGTTAAGGTAAGACTTCAGGGACACTGCGCAGGATGCCCGGGCGCACAAATGACGATCAAGGGCGTTGTTGAGAGAATTCTCAAGGAGAGCTATCCGGAGATCAAGAGCGTAGAGTCTGTAATGTAAACTGACGGAGACGGTCATGGATTTTTTGGATCAGGTAAACAACAAGATCGAAGAAAACAAGACAGAGATGATTTCATCTCTGTCTAAACTTATATCGATGCCCAGCGTTGCTGCCGATGAAACGGGAGCACAGCCTTTTGGCGCGGGCGTGCAGGAAGCTTTCAAGTGGATGCTGGAAACAGCTGAAAACGATGGGTTTGCAACATACAATGCGGACAACTTCGGCGGGCACATCGACTTTCCGGGCAAAGGCCCAGGAATCGTCGGCATCATCGGACATCTGGACGTGGTTCCGGAAGGTGACAACTGGGACTTTGACCCGTATGGCGGTGAGGTGATCGACGGATTCGTCTGCGGTCGCGGAACCATGGATGACAAAGGTCCGGTCATCGCTTCTTATTATGCAATGAAGGCTTTGCAGCAGTGCGGCTACAAGCCGGACAAGACGATCCGTCTGATTCTCGGTCTCGATGAGGAGACGAACTGGCAGGGCATGCGTTACTACGTGTCGCAGGTGCCGAATCTGCCGGATTGCGGATTCACGCCGGATGCGGACTTCCCGGTTATTTCGGCAGAGATGGGGATCCTGGTTTTCGACCTGATCAAGAAACTGCCGGAGGCGAAGGGCAAAGGCGTCGAGCTGACCTCGATCAAAGGCGGTACGGCTCCGAATTCCGTGCCGGACTATGCGCGCGCTGTGATCAATGATACGACAGGCGGCGGCTACGAGTTCATCAAGGAAATGGTCGCGAATGCCCGCAAGGACAAAGGCTGGAAGATCACCTGCAAAGGCGTGGGCAAAAGCTTTGAGATTGCAGTTGCCGGAGTCTCGGCTCATGGAGCGCATCCGGAAAAGGGAGAGAACGCTATCAGTATTCTTATGGATTTCCTGGGTGGAATCAATTTCCTGAACGACGGCGTTGCCGATTTCATCAGCTTCTACAACAGCGCTATCGGATTTGACCTGAAGGGCGAGACGATCGGCTGCGCTATGAGCGATGAAATCTCAGGTGATCTGGTGTTCAATGTCGGCATGATCGATGTTGATAAAAAGACCGCCAAGGTGACGATCAACGTGAGGTATCCGGTAAGTTGCGAGGCGGAGGATGTCTATGCGGGACTCGAGACTGTCATGGCGCGTTACGATATGGGCGTTGTCAAAGGCAAGCATCAGTGGCCTTTGCATGTGAGTGACGACAGTCCGCTGGTCAAGACGCTCATGGGTGTTTATGCCAAGCACACTGGCGATACGGAGAGCAAACCGCTGGTAATCGGCGGCGGTACATATGCCAGAGCGATGGACAACATCGTTGCTTTTGGCGCACGTTTCCCGGGTGAAGCGGAACTTGGCCACCAGAGGAACGAACGTATTTCAATAGAGAATCTGATGAAGCTTACGAGAATATACGCGGAAGCTGCCTATGAATTATCTAAAGACGAAGTTCAAAAATAACAAGACGTTCATAAAGGTACTTGCCGGCGCCATCGCGGTCAATCTCGTTTTGATCGGTCTGTTGGTTGCTTTTGAAGTGGGCTTCAAGGATATTACGGTTTCTGTCAACGGCAAGTCTTTGGAGTATAAGACGACGAAGTCTTCAGTGGACGAAATGCTCAAAGGCTGGAACGTGAAACTGGACAAGAAGGATGTCGTTGCCCCCGGCAAAACGGCGAGACTCGAAGACGGGACCAACGTGGATATCAAGCTTTACGAGGTCGAAGAGGAGACGGTCGAAGAAAAGACGGATTTTGATAAGAAGACATACTATACTTCGGATCTTTTGGACGGTGAGGAGAAGGTGACAACCAAGGGGGTAAAAGGCCTCGACAAAGTAACGTATAAGGTCACCTATCTTGGAGGCGAGGAAACCGGCCGTACGGAGATCGACCGAAAGACGATCAAGAAGCCGGTTACCCAGGAAACCGCATTGGGAACTGCCGTTTCGTATAATGGCGAAAAGTACAGCAGAGTCATCACAGTCGTGGCAACGGGTTATACTCACACAGGCAACAGAACCGCGACGGGAACCTGGCCGCATCGCGGAACCATGGCGGTTGACCGGGGCGTTGTGGCAATGGGCTCTTACGGATACGTTCCGGGATACGGCGCAGTGCATGCCGAGGATACGGGCGGTGCCATCAGGGGCAACCGTATCGACCTGTTCTTTGAGACCAGAGGGCAGGCAGTATCCTGGGGCAGGAGAACAGTTAGTTTATATATTAAATAAGTAATGAAAACTCCCGTGAAAGCGGGTGTTTTTTTGTGTTCAAAGTGGTTAAAAAATTGACCATGCTAAAGGAATAAAGTATAATATAATGACATGTGTTTTAATAGGGGCAAAGGGAAACAAGAGGCACACAAATGAGAAAGAAAGTTTTTTTGTGGATCTTGACTATTCTGATGATTGCTGCATTCATGCCAATCACCTCGTTTAGTGATGAATCAGACAGCGGTAAGATTGAAGGGATAGAGCAGAAACAGGCCATATGTGAAGGCGATATTAATCCCGGATCGAGACACGCCACCGATATCAATGGGAGAACCGGAGAACTGCAGCTGCGAGTTTTAGCACACAAAAAACTGCGTACGCTCATGAATCATTACGCAGATGTGGAGTACTATTGTCATACTGTGGATCGGATCACTAATCTTACAGAAACGCAGTACGGCGAATTGAGACAGGTGGCAACGGCAGCAACCAAGGATTGTAAAACAAGCTACGAAAAAATAAAAAAGATATATGAACTTGTTGCGGGTGAAGTATATTTTGATTACGACTATTATTACGGTGACAAGTCAACAACGTATTATGGTTACGATGCATGGAAAAACAAGGTCACGATTTGTGCAGGATATACCGAATTGTGCTGTATTTTTCTAAACGCGATCGAAATCCCATCTGCGTATCTGAACGGGAAAAATCATGCATATAATGCCGCTTATGACATTGAAAATGAGCGATGGGTTTTCTTCGACGCAACATGGGGATCGGAGAATAAATTTAGATATGGGAAAAAGGACAAAAATGGGTACACACTTGATTACTTTGACTTGACCATAAGTGAAATCGCCGAGTTCAATAATCATGAGTGTTTTTTCAAGAATATATTTCTGCTTCCGGAAAGTAAAGACAACAGCCGTCTTTGTTTGATAACACCGGACGATTCCAGTAGCTGGACGAAACTTGACGCGTGGAACCTATCAGTTGAATCACTTGTAGACCCGGCTGTTGAAAATGTACAGCTACAGTGCACGGAATTATGTGGCATACCGGTATCGGTAATTGGAAGCAGGCTGTTTCGCGAATCCGTCAATTTGCAGACGGTCACCCTTCAAGGGTCCATTACAACCATTGAAGACTCTGCTTTTTATGGGCGGACGAAACTGGAATGCGTTGAGCTGCCGAGTAATGTGAAAAGTATTGGAAGCTACGCATTTCGCAAATGCACCAATTTAAGGGAGATTACGATACCGGACAAAGTAACAAAGATTGGGAATTATTTATTTGCTGACTGTTATAATTTGGAAACTGTTGATATTTCAAATCATGTGACGAGCATAGGAAGCTGTGCATTTTCGAACTGCGAGTCACTGAAACATATAACGATTCCTAAAGGAGTGACCAGCATTGGAAGCAAAGCCTTTAGCAACTGCACAGATCTGGAAAGTGTTTCCATTCCAAACAGTGTGGAGAGTATTGAAAACAATGCATTTGATGGATGCAATCAGGTAACCATATATTGTTTTGCCGGCAGTTACGCGCAGGAGTATGCAGAAGCAAGAGGACTGAATTACGAGACCTGGATAGAGTTGGATCAATGTGATGTCAGCATCGGACAATCAGAGTACCATGTTGCGCTGGAACCAACAAGATCACCCGTCACGGTCACGTTTGGAGATAGAGTTCTAATAGAGGGTGTGCACTATGAAGTGACCGAGACAGAGCATGAAATAGGAGAGGTCCTTGTAACGGTCACAGGCCTGGATAATTGTGTGGGAGAAGTTGTACTCTCCTACTCGATCGTTGATCATCAATGGGGAGATACATATATAGTGGACAGAGAGGCAACCTGCACGACCGAAGGATCAAAGTCCATGCATTGTGCGACGTGCGGAGCCTCGAGAGATGCAGAAATCATACCTGCGACAGGACATTCCTTTGGTGAATGGAAATCTGTCAAGGTAGGAACGTGCTTAAACTCCGCCAATATACAAGAGAGAAGTTGCGAAATATGCGGCTTCACGGAAGTAAAATCCTTGACTGAAGAAAGTCATGACTGGGAGGAATGTCATGACTGGGAGGAATCTCCTACAGTTGACGTACCGCCGACATGCAATACGGATGGATCCGAATCGATTCACTGCTCAAAATGTGATGCGCGGAAAAGCAGTACAGTAATACCGGCAACGGGTCATGATCTGGTATTCCACGAAGGAGAACCTTCGACCTGTTTGACCGAAGGATATGCCCCTTATTATACTTGCAGTACTTGTGATTATACTTCATACATGAATCTACCGCTGGCTGAGCATAAGTGGTCGCATGTTATCGAGCCTCCGGGGCTTTTAAAAGATGGCTGTGAGTATGATAAGTGTGAAACCTGCGGGGTGGCGACGATCAGTACAGATATTCCGGGGTTCGCGGCCTATTGTGTGAAGTCGTTCAAACTCGAAAGAGGAAAGAAAACAATTACTGCCAAGTGGAAGAGGCGAGGTAAAACGGTTCAAAAAAAGTTTGACGGATATCAGATCAGGTATTCAACCAAGGCCAGCATGAGCGGGGCTAAAAAGATATATGCCAGCAAATCATCGAAGGGAAAGAAGATAAAGAATCTGAAAAGTAAGACCAGATACTACGTTCAAGTCAGAACGTATACAAAGAAGAATGGAGAAACTTTCTACGCCAAGAAGTGGTCCAAGAAGAAAACTGTAACGACGAAATAAATATATCAACGACAGCCCACAGTCAACCGATGCGCATAAGCGTTGTTTGATTGTGGGCTTTTTATAGGCAGCGGACGGGGTTTAAGATGAGACGAAAAATACTGGTGTTCTTAATGACGACCCTTATGATCGTTGTGTTTATTCCAACGATCTCTTTTGCTGTGGAAACAGATGAGAGTGCGGGCGGCGCGCCGGACGTGCAAATTCAAGAAGATCTCGAACTACTTTTCTGTGAGGGTGACATCGATCCCGATGCGAGACAGATCATCGAAAAGAGAGACACAAAAGGCCTCACCGAAGAGCGCAGAGCGGCGCACACCAGATTGCGAGAACTCATGAACAGTTATGCTGATACTGAGTATTATAGGAACTCCGTATATTACATACAGGTTCCAGCCCGGCCTTCAGAAGATGAATATAACATATTGGCAGCTGTCGCCGAAGAGGCAACCGCAGAATGTACCTCAGACTATGAAATAATAAAAGCGATTTACGAGCTCGTTGCTGAAAACATTTATTACGACTACGACGTTATCAATGGGGTGCGGCAATATACAGATTACGGTTACGATGCATGGGTCAATCAGACAACGATTTGCGGAGGGTATTCTCAGCTCTGCACTATTTTCCTGAACGCAGTTGGCATTCCTTGTATGTATGCGAGGGGTGACAGACATGCCTATAATGTTGCCTATGACAGCCAAGAACAGAGATGGATCTTCTTTGATACAACCTGGGGATCGAAGAACAAATACCAGAATGGCGAAAAGCAATATGGTGGCCATACGATGAACTATTTTGATTTGACTGTAAATGCTATCGCTTCCCTCAGGAATCATGAGTACTACGAAAGACTGCATATAGTTACAGGGGAAGATGTAAACTTAAAATGTTCCATGCAGGCACCGGAAGACGCCTCGAAATGGATGGACACATCTTTGTGGGAAATGTATGTAGACAATCCAATCGACAAGAACACTGAAGAGATCAATATAGCACCATCGCTATTTGGGCTGCCTGTCGTTGCAATCAGCAAAAACGCCTTTAAGGAGTGCAGCAACCTGACGAGTATTGCGATACCGGACAGCGTGATGAGCATTGGAAGCAGCGCGTTCGAAGGGTGCAGTAATCTGACCGCAGTTGCAATACCGGCAGAGGTAACGAGCATCGGCAGCGATGCTTTTGAGGGATGCAGCAGCCTGACGAGTGTCAACATTCCGGCAGGGGTGACGAAAATAAATGACGACACTTTCTTTAACTGTGAGAGCCTGACAGGTATTACGATACCGAACGGTGTGACCAGTATTGGGTTTAGAGCCTTTGACAAATGCAAAAGCCTGACAGACATTACCATTCCGGGGAGTGTTGAGACGATCTATAATTCGGCATTTTGCGGCGACGATAATTTAGAATCTGTTACAGTAATGGAGGGCGCAACGAGTATCGGAAACAGTATGTTTAGCGGTTGCAGTGCCCTAACGAGCGTCACGCTTCCGGACAGTTTGATGAGTATTGGCAACAGCGCGTTCATCGAATGCAAGAGCCTGACAAATATCACAATTCCGGCAGGGGTGACGAGTATGGGGGACCGTATTTTTACCAACTGCTTCAATTTGGAAAGCATTACCCTGCCAAGTTGCATAACCAGTATTCCGGAAGGCACATTCTTTAGTTGTCACAGTTTGAAGAACGTTATCATCCCGGATAGCGTGACCAGCATTGAGGAAACGGCGTTTCTCAATTGCTATGCTTTGGATCATGTTACGATTCCAGACGGAGTGACAAGCATTGGGGACCGCGCGTTCAGCTTTTGCAGCAACCTATCGCAAATCAAGGTACCCGAGAGTGTGACCAGTATTGGAAACGACGTCTTTAAAAACAGTAATTCGGTATCCATCTTCTGCAAGAAATACAGTTATGCACACTCCTATGCTGTCGACAACAATATCAGTTACAGCCTGTGGACCTCATTAAAGGACTGCGATATTGCCATCGAACAAAAGGAGTACCACACCACGGGCGAACCAATCAAGCCGGCAATCAAGGTTAGTGACGAAGATACGATTTTAACGGAAGGCGTTCATTACTCTGTGCTGACATCTAACGTCACGGTTGGGGAGTCAACTGTAACGATAAAGGGGCTAGGGGACTATACTGACGAAGTCACGCTCCCATTCATTATCAATGACCATACATGGAACGAGGAGTATACAGTGGATAAAGCGGCGACCTGCACAGAGAGCGGTACCGAGTCGATGCACTGCAGTATTTGCGGCGCAACGAAGGATAAAAAGGCGATCCCTGCGGCCGGACACAAATTTGGCAAGTGGATCTTGGTCACGCCAAACACATGTGATGGTGAAGGGTTGCGGCAGCATGTATGTGAAACGTGCGGTTTTACAGAGGACGAGAAACTGGCGGCGCTCGGTCACGATTGGGAGACGGTCAAAGTGGAAGCCGCACTCCTGCAAAATGCTTATACATACGACAAGTGCACCAAATGCGGAGCGACACAGAACAAAGTCGTCTCCCCGAATACCGGCTGGGCGAACAGTTATGTGAAATCCTTCAAGGTGACCGGCGGAAAGAAATCCTTCACCGCAAAATGGAAAAAGCAGAGCGCAGCGAACCAGAAGAAGTTCAATGGCTACCAGATCAGGTATTCATTGAAATCGAGCATGAAGGGAGCGAAGACGGCGACTGCCAAGAAATCATCCGCCTCCAAGACCATCAAGAAGCTGAAGAAGGGTAAAAAGTATTACGTTCAGGTCAGAACATACACGAAGAAGGACGGAACAACCTTCTACTCCAAGTGGTCTGCGAAGAAGACAGTCAAAGTGAAGTAGTTAAGTCAAAATAATACAATAAAAACCGGATCGTGAGATCCGGTTTTTCTTTCGATACCGCTTACTGTAGATGCTTGCCGAGCAGATCCGCAAACAGCATTGCATCCTCTTCCGATGTGAACATGGCTCTGGCACTCACGTCATTGCCGCCGCCCTTGCCCTGATAGAAGTTCGCATATTCGCGAACCAACTGGCCGCAGTGGATGGCTCCGTCTGAAACCAGAATGAAGGATGTCTGCGCCGGTACGTAAAGCAGGATCAGCTTACCGCAAGTCCGGTCGCTTCCCATATAAGCCTTTGCCATATTGAAGGCGTCGTCCATGGAGAAGTGCTCGACCCTGTGGAGGATGACCCTGTCATCCGCCGAGGCCAGCTTCTTATCAAGAGCTGCCTCCTCAATATCCATAAACGCCTTTTTCAACTGAAACAGTTCATTCTTAAGCGATGCGATAGAATCCTCCTGCGCATGGATCTTTTTCGGGAAATCCGGCACCGAGCAGGAGTATTTATTTGAGAGATCCGTCAGGATGTCATGTTTGAAATCGTAGTCATCCATGGCGCGCTGGCCTGCCTCGAAATAGATGCGGAACATTTCTTTGTATTTCTCGACCTTGAAGATTTTGATCAGACCCACCTGACCGGCAGTCCCCGGATGGGTCCCACAGCAGGCCACGCAGTCCGCTGCGTTTTCGATGGAGCCGACGCAGACGATAGAGATGTCCTCATCAAAAGCCAGCTTTTTCCGAAGCGGCAGTTTCTCCGCCTCCTCACGGGAATCAAAACGCATGACCGTGACCGGTGCGTTTGACCAGACGACCTTATTGGCCAGAAGCTCGCAGTGCTTCGCAAAGTCCATGGTGATCTCTGAGATCTTCTCCGCCTCCGGATTGGTCGGTTCATCCTCCAGGCTGATGTCGATGGTCATGTAATCATCGCCCATGTGGAAGCCGCGGTTTACGCCGCCGCACTCCTGGTAGAAGATTCCTGACAGAATGTGCTCACCGCAATGGCGCTGCATGTTATCGAAACGCCTGTCCCAATCGAGAGAGCAGGTGACTTCATCACCGACCTTAAGCAAAGGCTTGTCGTCCCCGCTTCCCGTCTCTACGGTATGCGCAACATCATCTCCGTCCTCCTGCACGTCGACAATACTGTATGAGACGGAGGAATCGTCGACAAGTGCGATGGTTCCGATGTCGCAGCTCTGGCCGCCTCCATCCGGGAAGAAAGCACTTTGCTACAGATAAATCTTATCTCCATCTATTTTTTCTATCCGTGTTTGCCAGTCTCGGATGTAAACGTCCTGTTGGTATAATTTTGTTGTTGACATTTTTTCTCTCCCATCAAAATATAGCAAGTCTATGTGTAAAAGTTTAATTCTGATGAGCAAAAAAGTCAAATTAACCGTTGTAGAATGCTGCTTTATGGGAGTATAATATCGGTGCAGTTACAAGTTTGCGGTTGATATTGCTAAAAAACATAAAAAAACAAAGGGACCGCGGATCAATCGGCGAACATTTGTGGAAAACCGCCGAAAATGGCGGAAAATGAGAGTTTTCAAGGGTTTTGGCCTCAGAAGATAATAATGTTCGTCAAAGCTGTGGACAAACAAGTATTGAAAAAAGCACTTGACATGTACAAACGTTGAAATTTCAACAACAGTAAAAAAATGGTTATCCACAGGGACCATTGGATAAAATTGTATACGATTTCAAAAAACCTGTGGATAAACCCCGAAATGCCCAAAAAATAAAGGATTTCGGATTGTTGAACCATTTTTTTACAAAAACGAACATCGGTTAACATAAAACCTTATGGATAGGGCGTAACAAAAAATGTTAAAAGAAAAAATCGTTTACAAGGATGAGCTGCCGATCAACGTGATCACAGCCAACATAGATGAGTACCCGATCCACTTTCATGATGACATGGAAGTGATCTATATTCTCGACGGAAGTATTAGACTGAGGAACGGTTACTACACCTATGTGTTGAAGAAGGGTGATATCTTTATCCTGAATGACCGCGAGATGCATAGCTTCGAAAATACTGGCGAGGACAATATGGTCATGATGCTGCATATGGATCTGACGTATTTCTCAAGATATTACGATAACCTTCGTAATAACTTCTTCGTTACGGACATGGAGGATGACAACGATGAGAGTCTTTACGTACTCAAGACCATCTTGGCCCGCATCATGATGGAGGTCATCCAGAAGGGTTATGGCTATGAGGACAAAGTCATTGAGAGTACCCACAACCTGATTGCATGTCTTATGTCAGACTTCCAGTATTTCGTCATGGAGGACGGCAGGTTCAAAAACGAGTCCAGAAATAAAGGCAATAAGATTCTGGCTGGCCGTCTCAACCGCATCACCGACTACATGTATGACAATTACAACAGGAAGCTGACGTTGAACGAAATTGCAGACAGGGAGCATCTAAGCATTTACTATCTGTCCCACATCATCAAAGAAGCGACAGGATTGAGCTTCCAGGATCTGCTCAGCTATATCAGAGTCGAAGAATCCGAAAGGCTTTTGCTCGGCACCAATAAGAAGATCGGCGCCATCGCAGATGAGACCGGATTCTCGGCAGTCCGATACTACATCAAGCACTTTGAACACTGGTTCGGAATGCACCCGCAGAAATACAGGGAGAAATACATCGGCAAGATCATCAGCAGGGAGATCGCGGCCAAGTACACTCTCTGCAGTCCGGCTAAGATCGAGGAAGCTATCAAGCGTCAGGTCAAAGGCGTGTACTCCGATTACGCCGACAGGATTCGAATGAAGCCGGTCATTGTCGACATTGACGTATATGACGACTTCGCGGAGATCCAAAAAGGCGAGCCGGAGCTTGAGGAGATCATGACAAGACCAGTCAACGGTGTGCTCGCCCAGCCGTACAACATGATCATGGAACTGGGTGAAAATCTCATTGCCTCAGGAAACAATTACGTGGTCACGACCAGAGATGACTTCCCGGGGGCGCTGAAAAGCCTGAGCATACTCGTCTACAATTTCGATGAGAACACCTTCAAGGCTTTGGGGAAGATCGAAACTGACAGTGACCTGAGAAAGATCGTCAGCAACTATGATGGAGAAGCGGAATTCCTCATCAGATGTACCGGCATGTCCGGAGAGTTTAGGATCCTCCGCTACAGACTCGAGAGCGACAACATCCTCATGCAGATCGACGGCAAAGGAAGAGATGGCGCAGGCGAACAGGCGAGGGATTCTCTGACGAGCAAGATCCTGACGGAACCCGTCGTAAGCGCAGCATCTTACACCAGTTCAGACGCCCTGAGCATCCGAAGCATCTTCAAGGGAATTGGCGCAGAACTCATTCTGATAGACAGCAAATAAGTACGGTTTTTGAGCAAACCGCTCATTGCAATATAGTCGAAAAAGTCATACAATTTAGACAGAAAAAGCGAAAAATCATTAGTTAACTAATTTTGATTTGGAGGTACAGTATGAAATTACTTATTATTGGAGCTGGCGGAGTAGGAACTTCAGCTGCAAAGATCATCGAGAGAGCCGGAGCAGAAGGCGACTGGGCAGAAAAAGTAGTCGTAGCAGACTATGACCTGGCAAGAGCTGAGAAGGTTGCTAACGAGATCTGCGGCGGCGGCAAGTTCGTTCCGGAACAGATCAATGCAATGGATCCAGAGAGCATCAAGGCTGCTGTCGAAAAGCACGGATGCGATTTCGCTATGAATGCATGCGACCCTAGAATGAACCAGACAATATTCGACACTTGTCTGGCACTGGGAATCGGATACCTCGACTGTGCAATGACACTTGGTACGGAGCACCCTGAAAAGCCTTATGAACTTCCTTACATCAAGCTGGGTGACTATCAGTTTGCTAAGCAGAAGGAATGGGAAGCTTCCGGAAAGATCGCTGTATGCGGTTCCGGCGTAGAGCCAGGTATGGCTGACGTATTCGCCAAGTACGCGGCAGTACATCTCTTCGACAAGATCGACAGAGTAGATGTACGTGACGGCGACAACTACGGCAACACTGATTCAGACTTCGGATTCTCAGTATGGACTACCATCGAAGAATGTCTGCAGCCACCTGTAATCTGGGAAAAGAACGAAGAACATCCTGAAGGACACTGGTTCTGCACAGAACCATTCTCAGAGCCTGAGATCTTCAACTTCCCTGGTGGAATCGGCGACGTGGAAGTAGTTAACGTAGAGCACGAAGAAGTACTCCTCGTACCTAGAGAAATCGACTGCAACAGAGTTACATTCAAGTATGGCGTACCTAGAGAATTCAGAGCTAAGCTGCTGACACTCCATGGATGGGGTCTTGACAACAAGAGAGACAAGATCAAGGTTGGAGACAGCGAGATCACTCCTAGAGACTTCGTCTGCAAGGTCATCCCTTCACCGGTTGGCGCAACTGACGAAATGACAGGCAAAGGCTGCGCAGGTACCTGGGTAACCGGCTGGAAGGACGGTAAGTACAGATCAGTTTACCTGTATCAGGTAGCAGACAACCAGGAATGCATCAAGAAGTACACTACTAACTCAGTAGTTGCTCAGACTGCAGTAGGTCCTGTCATCATGATGGAACTTATCGCAAAGGGCATCTGGAACGAGCCGGGCGCTTGGGGTCCAGAGCACTTCGATCCAGATCCATTCGTAGAGAGACTTGCTAAGTATGAATTCCCGGCTGGAATCAAGGAAATGGATTCCGAGTATGCTGATGAACTTTCAGAAAAGGCATTCCTCGCTGCAGTAAGCAAATAAGCAAAGGCTTGACGCGAGCATCCGGGCCGCTGCCACAAGGCAGCGGCCCTTTTGATTGTAGAAATCTTACATAATATGTGATAAACTAAAAACCTAGCATAAAGAAAGGGAAAACATATGAACAAACGACCCGTACTCGGCATCGTAATACCGTGTTACAACGAAGGGGAAGTGCTTCCGGTCACAGCCCCTGTGTTTGCTGATGAACTGGACAGACTCATCGCCATCGGCAAGGTTGCTGAGGGCAGTTTCATCCTGTTCGTGGATGATGGTTCACAGGACGATACGTGGCAGATCATATGCGACCTTTCCAGATCGAATAATGCGATTAAAGGTATCATGCAGAGCCGTAACCGCGGCCAGCAAAGTGCGCTGCTTGCCGGTCTTTTGGAAGCAAGAGAGATGAGCGATATCGTGATCACTACGGATTGCGATGGGCAAAACGAACTGGCAGCCATGGAGAGGATGATCGATGAGTATATGGCTGGCAGCGAAATCGTCTACGGCGTCCGCCGAGACCGCAAGTCCGATTCTTTCTTCAAGCGGCACAGTTCGTCTCTGTTCTATAAATTCGTCAGGCTCATGGGAGCCGAGATCATATACAACCACGCGGATTACAGATTGGTCAGCAGGAGAGTTCTCGATGAATTCAGAGATTTCGAAGAAGTCAACATCTTCCTGCGGGGCCTGTTCCCGCTGGTCGGATTCAAAAGTTCGAAAGTCGAATACGATGTGACCAAGAGAGTGGCAGGTAAGACCAAGTACTCAACGGGCAAGATGATGAGTTTCGCCCTGGACGGAATCACCAGTTTTTCGATCAAACCGGTCCGAGCCTTCACCATTCTGGGCTTCGTCGTCTCGATCATCAGTATCATCGGAATCATCTGGACGATCGTTGACTACTTCTGCGGCAACACAGTATCAGGATACGCATCGCTGATGTGCGTCGTCTGCTTCATGGCCGGGATCCAGCTTCTGGGCATTGGCGTCTTAGGTGAGTACATCGGCAAGATATATATGGAGGTTAAAGGAAGACCTAGATTCATTATTGCGGAGAGAACCGAAAACCTTGAAAACAAAGATATTGAAGTATAAGTTCATACTGGCGGCGTTCTTTCTGCCGATATTGATCATGACGGCAGCTTTTGCTGTTCATGGTATATTTCCGTTCGGCGGAGAACAGATTGCAGTCATAGATCTGTATCATCAATACCTTCCGCTCATCAGTGAGCTGCAGTACAAACTGCATCACGGCGGAAGTCTCTTCTTTACGTGGAACGGACTGGGCGGATGCAACTTCTGGAACATTATCGCCTATCAGGCCGGCACACCGCTCAATCTGATTCTTTTCCTCTTCCCGGGGAAATACATCATGGAAGGAATCACTTTCGTCCTGCTGATCAAGATTGGTCTTGCGGGTGCATTTATGTACATTTTCCTGAAGAGTGAGTGCCCGGCAAACGACGTATCATGCAGACCTGCGATCAGAGTTCCGGCCGACATTGCAACGCTTGCTTTTTCCACTCTCTATGCGCTCAACGCATATGTGATGGCCTATTACTGGAACGTCATGTGGATGGATGCGGTGGCTCTGCTGCCGCTCTGCATACTGGGACTCAGGCGTCTGACAGATGGCGGCAAGGGAGTGCTCTATGCGGTTACTCTGGCGCTCATAGTAGTCGTCAATTATTACATTGCCATTACGGTCTGCATCTTCCTGCTGCTCTACTACCTGACATATTACTTCGAACGATCACGCATCGGACGCGTGAAAGGATTTGTTATAACGACGGGACGCGTGGCTGTTTACTCAGCCATCGGTCTGGCCATGAGCGCATTCATGCTGCTTCCGACTTACTACAGTATGAAGCACGCCAGCGTCATGGATTCGACATTCCCGGAAGACACGTACTTCTACAAGGATGCAATCGAGGTAGTCAACCAGCTGCTCCCGAATGCGAAGCTGTCATACCTTGAAGGACTGCCGAACATTTACTGCGGCATGGCCGTACTGATCATGTTCGTCTTCTACTTCGGCTGCCGACAGATCAACATCAGAGAGAAAGTAGCGAATACACTTCTGCTGGTATTCCTGTTCCTGAGTCTGAACGTCAATGTCCTGGATTACATCTGGCATGGATTCCACTATCCGAACATGCTGCCGTTCAGATATTCCTTCATGGTCTGCTTCCTGCTCATCTTTGTGGCGTATAAGACGTTCCGACGGATCGATGACATCAACGGCAGATTCTTCGGCATTGTTTTTGGTGCCGGTCTGATCTACTACCTCATGGCGCAAAAGCTCATGAAGGACATCGTTGATGATCACAACATGTATTTCTATATAGGTGTTCTTTGGCTTGCTCTCTTCTCAGCCCTTTTCCTTGCCTACAGGAGAGGCTTCTTCAGTTTCAGGGCAATGAAGTATATACTGCTCTTTTTGGTCGTAGCCGAGATGTCCTTTGCGGCGATCTACGACACCGAAACGGTCGGACACACGACGAAGGAAACATATGATGAGAATATGGCAAGTATGGAGGAACTCCTCGAGGATACGCGCGGCGAATTCGCCCGCGTGGAAATAGACGACGCGCTGACGATCAACGAGCCGGCAAGACTCCATTACAAAGGTCTGTCGCAGTTTGCTTCATCTATGCGGACGACGACCAGCGGATTTATGCAGTCTATGGGACTGGAAGCAGAGGAAAACGGAAATAGAAGTGTTTATGTGCCGACGAATCCGGTTACAAACGCACTGTTCAATATCAAATATATGCTCTCCAAGTATGACAATTTCAGGGATCCTGATTTCAAGAAAGTCAGGGAAAACGAGGATAGCGGTCTCTATGAAAGTAAGTATCCGCTCGCGGTCGGTTATATGGCGAGCGATTCGATCAACACGTTCAGTGCCGCAAGCTTCAATCCGTTTGACAATCTGAACGAGTATGTGCGTTTGGCGACGGATAACCGATGCAGTGACGTGCTGATTCCTGCGGGAGAGTATGACATTTCGGGAACAAACGGAGTCTTTACAAATGATTCTTTCTGCGATTATCATGCGGAAATCGTGGATGCCGCCGGAGAATGTGAAGCGAAGCTTTCCGTCACAGCGGAAGCGACACAGAAATACTATGTCTTCGTTGATTGTCCATCTGCGGAAACCATCGTGTATCAAAAGGGTGACTCAGTGGACAGAGATGAGATCGATGAGAATTACAGCGGTATCGTCAATGTCGGTGTCCTCAAAGAAGGTGAGGATCTCAATATAGAAATCACCCTGGAAAAGGGAAAGAGCGGAGACATTACAGCATACTTCTACTATCTTGATCAGAACGAATGGGATAAGGCGTATTCCATCCTGTCGGCAAGCACTTTGGACGTGACGGAATTCGGCGACACCTATCTCAAGGGAACGGTCGATGCGGGAAACGGCGGTACGCTTGCCACATCGATTGCTTATGATGAGGGCTGGAAAGTTTATGTGGATGGACACGAGAAGCGCACTTTCAATCTGATCGACAATGCTATGATTTCCATATCTCTCGGAGAAGGCGTTCACGAAATCGAGATGAAGTTCATGCCGCAGGGATTCCTCGCCGGAGTGGGCTTGACGATTCTTGCGATTCTCCTGTTGGCGGCGCTCATCCTTTTCGGTGACAGAATCAGAGAGACTCTTGTGAGAGTCTGCGGCCGCAAAAAAGAGCAGGCCGAATCCACTGCAGAGTCTACGGCGATCCCATCCGATACGGAAATTGCTGATGCGGAGTCTGACTCAGCTCCTCCAAAGAGCGATGAGTCCTGATAACACGGAATCGATATCGCCGAGCGGAATCTGATTATAATAGAGTATCAAATTGGTCTCATGACCTTTCTTGCTTGACGAACTGCTTAAGATCATACAGGGAAGTCCTAATGACAGGGCTTCCTTTTCTAATTGCGCGCCAGTCTTGGCGGACGTGACGTGAAGCGGGATATTGATTCCCGATGACGCGTTCCTGACCGTAACGAAATCGGACGCGCTTTTTTCGAAGACCTCTGTCGTCTTGCCCAGCTTTTGGGCATAGAGCTTTCGAAGTTTCTTGATATGTGTCTGATAGAAACCGGTCTCCATGAACATAGCCAGCGTCAACTGCTCCGTCTTGGAACACGTCTGGGAGTAGTCTTTGACGATGGAGCGAAAGGCCTTCGCAAAGGCTTCCGGGAGTACCATGTAACTGATCCTGACCGCAGCGAAGAGCGTACTGGAAAAGGAACCGAGGTAAATGACGCGGCCGCCTTTGTCCAGACTTTTCAGAGCCGGAATCGGTCTGCCGAAATACCGCAGCTCACTGTCGTAATCGTCTTCGATGATGAAACTGTCGTTTTCCTCGGCCCAGTTGAGCAGTTCATACCTACGTCCGATCGGCATGACCGAACCGGTGAAGGCGTTGTTGGATGGACTGACGTAGGCTGCGGTACGGATGTTGGCGGGGAGTTTTTCGATGACGAGCCCGTCGGCGGCAGCGCGCACCGGCGTAAGCGCGAAGCCTCTGTCGCGGAAGGTGTTGCGGACAGGCAGATAGCCCGGATTCTCCACGGCTACGTGATTGATGGACAGCTTCCGGAGAAAAGTCGCCAGCAGGTTCGTGATCTGCTGGGTGCCGGCACCGATAAAGATCTGGTCCGGATCGCAGGAGACGCCGCGGGAGAGGTAGAGGTATTTGGAGATCTCGACGCGCAGACCGCGCTCGCCCTGCGGGTCACCCTCGAAGAAAAGTGCGGGCGAAAATTCTGTCAGCACCTTGTTCATGCATTTTTTCCATTTGTTGAAGTCAAAGCATTCCCTGTCGAACTGCATATGGAGGGACTCCGTATCGACAGCTTCCTCCAGCGTGGACACTTTTTGCGTCAAAACTTCCGGAGTTTCGGGTACAGCTTTGCTGCTGGCCAGGTAGACGCGGCTCACATAGTAGCCCGATTGGGCCCGGCTGTAGATATAGCCCTCCACAAGAAGCTGGTTGTAGGACTGCTCGATGGTCGTGATGCTCAACCCCGTTGATTTTGCAAGGTTTCTGAGGGATGGGAGTTTCTCTCCCTCGGCTATTTCGCCGGCGAGGATCGCCTGCTTGATATAATCGTACAACTGTATGTAGTATGGGCTCTGACGGCTGTCGTCAAAGACCGGGACGAGTGCTTTCATAGGGCATTCTCCTTACTGTACTTATAAAAATATATTTTTTTGTCTATTTAACTATATACAATAATCGTTTATCATAGTATACAGCAAACAGAATCACTTGAAAAGGAGACTTAAATATGCAGACAAATTTTGAGACCTCGAGAACATCCAAGCTGGTTATGACTGCCATGACAATGTGTATGATAATGGTAGCGATTTTTCTGTTGCGAATTCCGATCCCATTCACCCAGGGGTATCTGAATCTGAGCGACGCCATTATTTTCATAGGAATCCTCGTGCTGGGCGTAAGGTATGGAGCCATCGCGGCGGCTCTGGGAAGCATGCTGGGCGACATCGTCGGCGGCTTCGCCATGTGGGCGCCGTGGACATTCTGCATCAAAGGCGGAATGGCCATCATCGCAGGACTCCTCATCTGCAGCCTTTGCAAGAGAAACGATCTTTCGGAAAAGAAGTTTACGGTCCTTGAGACATGTGCTATGATTGCCGCAGGGATGTTTATGGTCTTCGGCTACTTTATTGCCGAAGGCGTCATGTACGGAAACTGGGTCGTTGCAGGCCTGGGTGTACCGTGGAACATCGGACAGTTCTGCGTCGGAATTGCGCTGGCGCTGGTTCTCACCGAGAGCCTCAAGAAGACTTCATTCAGAAAGTATTTCATTTACAGGAGAGAGAGTTTAAGACATGAATAGAATGATCGCCGGCAAGGTGGAACTGGATATCGGCAGACCGAAGGTCGCCGTTTCCATCACCGGGACGACACACGAAGAAATCATAGAGCAGTGCAAAGCTGCAAAAGAAGCGCCATGCGATATCCTCGAATGGCGCGCTGATTATTATCTCGAAAACAAGGACGATGTCGACGCGAAACTGAGAAGCGACGACATCCAGGTCGAGGTCATCAGGATACTCGACGACATCGAATACGAGACGGACGGCATGCCCGTCATCTTTACCATCAGGAGCAAAAGCCAGGGCGGCAGAGGCACCCTCAGCAAGGAACAGGTCTACGATCTGAACTGCCTGGCCGTGCAGGCGAAACTGGCCACCTTCGTCGATGTTGAACTCTTTGACGACAACAACATGCTGGTCCGCGAAGACCTCCTGGAGCACGTCAATGACATCCACAGCTTCGGCGGCAGAGTCATCATGTCCTATCATGATTTCAAAGCCATGCCGAGACGCGAGGAGATCGTGAATATCGTTTCCGTCATGCGTGATCTGGATGCGGACATCGCCAAGATCGCGGCCTTTGCCCACAATAAGAAGGAATCCATCGAAATGATCAAGTGCTGCCACATGCTGACTCAGGACGAGAGCGATCCGGTCATCTTCATCGCCATGGGCAAGTATGGTTTGGTAACCAGGATCTTCGGCGGACAGTACGGCTCCGTTATCACCTTCGCATCTCTGGGAGAGGGAACTGCCAACGGGCAGATGAACGTGCAGACAGTAAACAGACTCCTTGACGACTACTATACAGAGAAGTAATTTTTAGAAATGTTTTTTATCGAAGCAAAAGGCCTGGTCTACGACTACATCAAAACCGATGAAAACGGAAACTTCATAAAGAAACGGGCGCTGGACGGCGTTGACTTCACCATCGAAAAAGGTAAGTTCACGGCGATCATCGGACAGAACGGTTCCGGCAAGTCCACGCTTGCAAAGAATATGAATGCGATTCTGACGCCTACAGAAGGATCCATGCTGGTTGACGGCATGGATATTTCTGATGCCGAAAACATCTGGAAGGTGCGTCAGAAAGTCGCCATGGTATTCCAGAATCCGGAAAACCAGATCGTGTCCGCTATC
>JAFRVY010000058.1 GCA_017438285.1 Bacillota bacterium | reverse complement strand
GAATATATCTATACGATGACCACTTCACAATCCTGTTGAGCCACTCCGGCAGAAAAGGAAAAGCCACGAAAAATGAGGTGCGGGAAGTGGAAAGGTATTTTGATCAGTCAGGTTCGATAACAGCAGAATACGGAGTACCAATAATGAAACAGGGTCCAACGGGCCCTGTTTCGTTATTTTGATCCTTCTTCGATAGGGGAATCGAACCCGCATTTTGGATGAGTAAAGGCAGGTAAACTGTGCTATTATGAATGACAGAAAGGATTCTTATTATGGATTACATCAATCACTACGATTCGCCCCTCGGCGGTATCACACTGGCCTCAGACGGAACCGCTTTGACCGGGCTCTGGTTCGATGACCAGAAGTACTTCGGAGACACACTGACCGAAGAATATGAGGAAACGAATCTTCCTGTCTTTGCAAAGGCTGCAGAATGGCTCGACATCTATTTCTCCGGAAAAGATCCGTGCTTCACACCGCCGCTTTCCATGCGGACGACAGCATTCCGCAGACGTGTCTGGGAAATCATGCTTCAGATTCCCTTTGGACAGACGATGACCTACGGACAGATCGCGGCACAGATCGCAAAAGAAAAAGGCCTCCCGCATATGTCTGCCCAAGCAGTCGGCGGTGCGGTCGGCCACAATTCCATATCTCTAATCATTCCCTGTCACCGTGTCGTGGGTACTGACGGAAGTCTGACCGGGTACGCCGGCGGGATCGATAAAAAAATCGCCCTCCTTGAACTGGAGGGCGTTACAGTTATTTTATAGGCAGCGAGAGTTTGTCGAAATGCGGCATGCTCAGACCATTAATTTTCCACTCTTTATCCTGCGTATCAGTCCGTTCCTTTCCCCTGCTCCACTTTCTTGATATCACTGCCCGAAGCATCCTTCAGCGAATAGGTGTCAAATGCCGGTTCGCTCGGAAGCTGTATTTCGATGTGATTGATTTTTGTCAGCCGGATCCTTCCGCGGATCATGGACAGGTCGAAAACATGTCCTCCCTTCGAATGGTCCTTCGAAACGAAATGGATATGCCAGCCCGGCGCATTGATGCCATCCATGTAATCCGGATAGTAGATGCACACCAATGTTCCTTCAATATTATTAAAGGCAAAATCTTTCTGTGTCTGCGCCAGAATATCCTTTAGGTCAACATGGTGCGAACGGTACGCAGACTCCGACCTTGCGCGGACCTGTTTGAACGTGCCGTCGATTTTGGCGATATGCATGCTGTTCAGTCCGAAGTCCTCTTCGATTTTCAGCGTGAGCACTTCCTTCAGCTTCTCAATATCACCGATCGTATCGACCGTAAAATCGACATCCGCCCCGGCCTTTGCAACAGAAGCGAAAGGCACGCCCATATCGGGATCCGCCAAATACACGGTCCCGTCCTCTGTCGCGCGAAAACATTCTCCGTCCACGACGATCATTTCTCCATTCACGTCTTCAAATGTGCCTAGTCCGATATCACCGTGCTCCAGCAGTTCCCGTACCGTTACAACGGCGCGGGAATAACCCAGAGCCAACGCCTGCAGTGTTGATATTTGAAAGATTTTCATTTCACCGTTCCTTTTATTTATAGTAAGCATTATTCATAGTAAACACAGCGATAAGTAATATTCTGCGGGTCGCCCAGCGTAACATTCATCAGCTTTTTGCCCATTGCAAAATCGATGACCGACATACACTCGGCATCTGTCGTTGCCCAGCCCCAGCCAATGACGCAAAGCCCCTCGTCAAGCCTTTGCGCGGATCCGCAGGCCTGCGAGAACTTGTTGCTGAAGCTGTGGGCTTCGACCTGTTTCACCTTCTTGTGCTTGAAGTCCAGCGTGTAGGTGCGGATCTCTGTCTGCTGGTCGCGGTTGTTGTTGTCGAACACCGTGATCTGGTTGCCGTCGACGGTGACGTAGTGCTGACCCGATGTCTTCTGCAGCTCGGTCAGGCCGAATTCGTCGGCTTTGCCCGACAGCTTCCATTTGATCTGGTCTTTGCTTTTCGTTCTGTCGAGACACAGAATCGTATCCAGATGGCGGAAGGAACAGATCAGGTTCCCATCATCATCCAGCCGCATGGCGTTGAAGTGTACGATGTCCGGCGCCTCCGTCTGCTCATTTGCAAAATCATTGGCTGTCGGCGTGGCCTCCGTGGCAACGATATCATAAAGTTCCGGATAGTCTATGCTCTTCCAGTCCCAGACGACCTCGCCATCCTTTACTTCCTGCAGATAGGAGTAGATGACGTTGGACCCGTCCGGATATCCCGGCACGTTCTTCACGTTCTCTTTGACATAGCAGGAGAGGATGTAGTGGTCGGGGTCGATCATCAGGAAGTCGTGACCGTCCGCACCCTGTCCCTGCTCGGTGACATCGGATTTCTCCATGGTGATGCGCTTTACTTCTTCGAAATTCTCGTCCAAGATCACCCGCTCGCCCGGCGCGTATCCCAACAATCCGTAGTTGTCGAATTTATAGTTCTGGTCGTGATAGCTGTAATATGTCGTGCCGTCCACATCGTGCTTCTTGAAATCCCAAAAGCCGGTGGTCACATCCTTTGACGGCTGTTCCTCGTGCTTGGACCAGACGATATTTCCCTTGCCGTCCAGCATGATCAGGTTTCTGCTGTACACGAAGGACAGGAAGAAGTTCCCCGGCAGGTCCGTTTCCCCCTCGACCTCTATTTTCGCGAGCCCATCAGCGATGACTGCATCCTCCGGTGCTCCTGTATCCGTCTGACTTCCGCATCCGCAAAGGCTCATCGTCAGAGTCATTACGATAGCTGTAATCCATAATATATATTTCTTTTTCACAATCATACCTCCATGTGTATATATATAATTGTAATATCTTGTTGTTCTTTGTCAATCTAAAGCGATAACATCACAACATATGGGTTGGTTGCATTTCAATTAATTGAACGGAATATTTATGAGATTAAAAGTGCCGAAAATGTTCAAAAATCAGTTCTTTACACATCAAAAAATCGCAGAAATGTGTTAAAATATTTTAGTGCTGTGAATACGCAGCAGCCTATTCTAAGAAAGGACGTGATTATCTTTGCTTATTTATGTTGCTAAGCGACTTGTGGCCGCGGTAGCGACCATTGTTCTAATCATGGCGATAACTTTCTTCCTAATGAACACCGTTCCCGGAAGCCCGTTCCTGACTGAGAGGTCTACTCCTCAGCAGATTCAGCTGGCTAATGAGAAATATGGTCTGGACAAACCGCCTATAATTCAGTTCAAGAATTATCTTGTCAACTATGCTCGCGGGGATCTAGGCGTTTCCCTAAAGATGCAGGAGGGAACGCCAGTTAAGACCATACTGTTCCATCAGGGCAAGTTCCAGTTGTCAGCCAGATTGGGGGTTATCGCTCTCATAGTTGCATTATTATTTGGAATACCGCTGGGGTGTATATCCGCATACACGCGAGGCCGGTGGCTTGATAGTATCCTACGAGTGGTAACAACTATCGGTATTGCGATACCTAGCTTTGTTTTGGCGTCGGTACTGCTTGTATTCTTTGGAGTCAAGCTGGGATGGCTGCCGACGATTTCAGGCACATTGCCTAACTGGCAATCATATGTGATGCCAATTATAGCCCTCTCGTTCTACGATATGTGCTATATCACAAAACTTACTAGAACGACTATGCTTGATGCAATCGGCCAGGACTACATTCGTACAGCAAAGGCGAAAGGCGTGGCAACGAAGTGGATCGTGCTGAAACATGCTTTGAGAAATTCGCTGATTCCTGTAATTACTGTTCTCGGTCCAATGATTGCATTCATTATCACCGGTGCGTTCGTAGTAGAAACTGTATTCTCGATTCCGGGAATAGGCAAATACTTCGTGCAGAGTGTTCTTAACCGTGACTATACGATTATCATGGCGACTACGGTCATCCTTTCCATATTGATAATCGTGATGAATCTGCTCGTAGATATTGCTTATAAATTCGTTGACCCTAGAATAACACTCAGTTCAACAGACGAATAAGGAGGAAACCATGAAAAAAGGACTAGGAAAATTTAGCCTATTTCAGGTTGATCCTGATAAAGTCTGGGCTGATTATGACATAACTGCCCTCGATTTCGAAGCCGCAACGGTTGAAGAAAAAGAGGACTTGATTGAAGTAAGAAAAAGCGTTTCCTATTGGAGAGATGCGGCAAGAAGATTTAAAAAGAACACCGTTTCAATGATTGCTCTCTTTGTTTTCATTCTAATTCTGCTTTTCGCATTTCTGGGACCAGCTCTGATTCCTTACGACTATGAAAACCAATACAGAAGTTCGCAGAAGCTGGGTCCCGGCGAGTACTCCTCACAGGAAGAGCTTATCAAGAGCATTGAGGACGAGGTGGACTGCATGTACGCCACAGCGCTTCAACCGGGCTCAATGACTGCGCTTGATCCGCACGATTACTATTTCAAATTCAAAGGCGACACTTACGCTTTCACTCTGGATCAAAAGCTCGCTGAATCCGTTATCGTTCTTCAGGGAAAAGATCTTTCCATAGTGAAGAACTCTCAGATCAATAACGGCAAGATAACCGGTTCGACACCGCTTTCGTATACGTCGGAACCTTCCGATACTGCTAAAGAACTGGTAGTCGTTAAGAGCGTGTTCCCTCATATTGTGGGAACCGACTCACAAGGACGTGACCTTCTCGCCAGAACTATGTACGGCACAAGAGTATCTCTTATAGTCGGTATCATAGCCGCGTTCATCGTTTTGGTCATCGGCTCCTTGTACGGCTCCATTTCCGGCCTTTGCGGCGGTGCTGTTGACTTCGTAATGATGAGAATCGTCGACTTGATGTATTCGGTACCGGACGTACTGATAGTTCTGCTTCTTCAGGTCGTACTGAAGGATCCGCTTCAAGCCTGGTTCGACTCTTCCGATTCATTGATATCGAACGCACTATCCACGCTGGGCGCCGGTATCGTAAGTATCTTTATTACGTTCGGTTTGCTCTATTGGATAGGCATGTCCCGTATCATACGTGGACAGGTACTCATGCTGAAGAAGCAGGAGTTCGTTACTGCGGCGACCGCTCTTGGAGCTTCAAACGCTAGAATCATTAAGAGACACTTGCTGCCGAACTGTGTAGGACAGCTCACTATTCTGACCTGTCTTCAGATTCCGTCAGCTATCTTGCTCGAATCGTTCCTGTCCTTCCTGGGACTGGGCGTTTCCGCACCGATGGCTTCACTTGGATCACTCTGTTCGGACGCTCTGGGATCTCTCACAGTATTCCCTTACAGACTGCTGTTCCCAGGCACCGTGCTTACGATATTGATTCTCACACTGAACCTTATAGGTGATGGATTGAGAGATGCTCTCGACCCACGCCTCAAGAAGTAGGGAGGTGTAAGCAATGTCAGAAGAAAGAAAAAACCTAATTGAAATTAAAGACCTTAAAGTATCCTTCTTCACCCCTGCGGGAGAGGTAAAAGCTGTTGATGGCATTAGTTACTCTCTGAAGGAAAACGAGGTAATGGGTATAGTAGGCGAGTCCGGTTCGGGAAAGTCGGTCGAAGCATACTCGATCATGGGACTTCTTCAGAGCCCAGGTAAAATCGTAGGCGGGTCCATCACATTCGATGGTGAAGATATACTGGCCTATGATGAAGAACAGATGAGGGACTTCAGAGGTAACAAGGTCAGTATGATTTTCCAGAATCCTATGACTTGTCTGAATCCGGTATATACGATCGGTTATCAGTTGATGGAAGCTCTCCTCTGCCACGACAAAAATTATCCAAAGGACAAGGCGAGAGAGCGCGCAATTGAAATGCTCGAACTCGTAGGAATCAATAATGCGGAGAAGCGTGTGGATCAGTATCCGCACGAATTCTCAGGAGGAATGCGTCAGCGTGCCATGATTGCTATGGCTCTCATATGCGATCCAAAGCTGCTCATTGCTGACGAGCCTACGACTGCTCTTGACGTAACCATTCAGGCGCAGATTCTTGACCTTATGAAAGACCTTCAGAAGAAGGAAGGTACTGCTATCATATTCATCACACACAATCTGGGCGTTGTGGCTGAGATGTGCGACAGAGTATCTGTAATGTATGCGGGCAAAATCGTCGAGCAGGGAACTGATGAAGAAATATTCTACAAGCCGGCTCACCCATACACTATGGGGCTGCTCGCATCTATGCCTAGACTCGATGCGGATGAGCATGAGAGACTAATCCCAATCGAGGGAACGCCTGTCGACCTGCTGAACCCGCCAGAGGGCTGTAATTTCGCACCTAGATGTGAGCACTGCATGAAGGTATGCCTTACCAAAGAACCGCCTTATGCGGATCTCGGGGACGGACATATTTCTGCATGCTGGCTGCATTTCATGGGTAAAGACAAAGAACAGGAGGTAAGTGAGTAATGACAGAGCGGACTAAACTCCTGGAAATAAAGGACTTAAAGAAACACTTCAACATCAAGGGCGGAGGTTTTAGAAACAAGCAGACCGTCAAGGCTGTGGACGGCGTTTCCCTGCATATCTTCAAGGGCGAGACCCTCGGTCTTGTAGGTGAATCCGGCTGCGGTAAGACGACTCTCGGTCGTACTATCATCAGGCTTTACGAGCCGACTTCGGGTTCCATCATCTATGACGGCAAGCCGATTTTTGACGACGAGCAGAAGATTGCCGAAAAGATGCTCCCATACAGACGGAAGATGCAGATCATCTTCCAGGATCCATCGGCTTCTCTCGACCCTCGTATGACTGTCGGCGAAATCGTTGGCGAAGCTCTTGATATTCATAAGCTGACAAAGGGAAAGAGCGAAAGACGCGAGAAGATCAACCATCTTCTTGATGCGGTAGGACTCAACACTGAGCACGCAAACCGTTTCCCTCACGAGTTCTCCGGCGGACAGCAGCAGAGAATCGGAATCGCCAGGGCTCTGGCCGTCGAACCGGAATTCATCGTTTGCGACGAGCCTATTTCAGCTCTTGACGTATCGATTCAGTCTCAGGTAGTAAACATGCTTGAAGACCTTCAAGAAGAAAGAGGACTTACTTACCTGTTTATCGCCCACGACATTTCGGTAGTACGTCACATATCGAACCGTATCGGCGTAATGTATCTTGGAAACGTGGTAGAGCTTGCAGAATCATATGAACTCTACAAGAACCCTATCCACCCTTATACAAAGACTTTGATGAGTGCGGTTCCTATTCCTGACCCTGTGGTAACGCGTTCAAAAGAAAGGCTGATTCTCGAGGGCGATATCCCGAGCCCGATCAATCCGCCTTCAGGATGCAAATTCCACACGAGATGCCCATTCGCTACGGAAAAATGCAAGCAGGAGATTCCTGAATTCAAGGAATATGCCAGCGGCCACTACGCGGCGTGCCACCTGCTCGACAAGTAGCGTTCAACAATATTTGTTATTTATGTAACCCCGTGTTACTTAAATATGCTATAATTAACTACTTAATTAATTAAGGAGGAGAATTTATGAAGAAGAAGATTATTGCTCTGATCCTCTGCCTGACTGTAGCATTTGCGTTTACAGCTTGCGGAGGCGGTGGCAGCAGTGACAGCAGCGAAGGCTTTGTTGCAACAGCTTGTATCGCTTCTGAACCTGAAACCATCGACCCAGGTCTCATCAGTTCCGTTGACGGAGCAACATATGCTAACCATATGTTTGAGAACCTCATGAAGTACGTCCCTACTGACGAAGCTGCTGATGACAGCGGAAATGTACTGATGACCAAAGTTGACCGCGGTCAGGCTGAGAGCTATGAAGTATCTGATGATGGACTCGTTTATACGTTCAAGATCAGAGAAGATGCTGTTTGGTCTGACGGAGAGCCAGTAAAGGCTCAGGATTGGGTATATTCATGGCAGAGACTGGTTAACCCTGACACAGCTTCTGACTATGGATACTTCCTCGACGGCATCGTTGTAAATGCTGCTGAGATTCAGGCTGGTGAGAAGGATGCTAGCGAGCTGGGAATCAAGGCTGTTGATGATCAGACTCTTGAGATCACCCTTTGCCAGGATACTCCTTACTTCCTCGAGATGTGTGCATTTGCATCACTTATGCCTCTGAGAGAAGATGTAGTTGAAGGCAACGAAAACTGGACTGACCCTGAAAACATCGTAGTAAACGGACCGTACATCCTGTCAGAGTGGAAGCACGACTCTGTCATCAAGATGGTTCCAAACGAAAAGTACTATGATGCTGCTAACCTCGGACCAAGCGAAATCGATTGGTACCTGTCAGCAGACGAAACTGCTATCCTGTCAGCTTATCAGTCAGGCGAATGGGCATTCATCGAACAATTCCCTGTTGACATGATTTCAACTCTGCAGGATTCAGGTGACTGCTACATCGATCCATACGTAGGTACTTACTTCCTCTATCTCAACTGCGACAAGATCAAAGACTGGAGAGTTAGAGCTGCTATGGTACTCAGCGTTGACAGAGACAACATCGTAGAAAACGTTGCTCAGGGCGGACAGACTCCTGCAACTGGATTCGTTGCATCCGGAATCCTTGACTCCGAAGGCAATGACTTCGCATTCGGTTCATCAGAACAGGGTGCTATGTATGCATGGCTTGCAAAAGAATATCCAGATGCTGACCTGACTACTTACGAAGGCAGATGCGAACTGGCTAAGAAGCTGTATCAGGAAGCTGTAGATGAAGGCGCTTTCGATCCTACGGAAACAATCGTTTACAACTTCAACACTGATGATGCTCACAAGGCTATCGCAGAAGCTTGCGGACAGGACTGGAAGAACGTACTCGGAATTGACATCACTCTGGAAAACCAGGAGTGGAACGTTTACACCGACGGTCTTGGCGAACACAACTTCGGCGTTGCTAGACTTGGATGGATCGCTGACTACAACGACCCTATCACTTACCTCGAGCTGATGGTAACTGACAACTCCTACAACTATGGTCTCTTCAGCAACACTGATTTCGATGCTGCTATCAAGGAAGCTAAGACTATGGATGCAGGCAAAGAACGTGACGCTACTCTGTACAATGCAGAAGAGATCCTCTTCGGTGAAGGCGGATTCCCTATATGTCCTATTTACTACTACACCAACATGTACTGCTGCAACAAGATGAAGAACGTTGGATACACCACTATGGGATACTACTTCTTCCAGTACGCTCAGCCGGCAGAATAATCTTAGGGTAACTTGAGATTGATCTACGGCACACGGTGCAATAGGAAAACCAAAAGGAGCAATCGTATGATTGAAGTGGTAAAACAAAAGTAGACACTTCAAAAAGAGTGGTCTCCTAAGCAGACATTCAAAAGAGTGTCTGCTTTTTCTTTTGGTAAAATGTAAACGGAGGTGAAAACATGGGCAGACCAAAAGGCGGAAAAAATCGAAAG
>JAFRVY010000057.1 GCA_017438285.1 Bacillota bacterium | reverse complement strand
GATCGTCCAGTGGATCGAACCATCATCGCTGATTTCGGTCTCTTCTCTGATGATCTCGAATCCGAAGGAACACTGATCAACGTCTCCCCGCTTCACACGTTCGTAGAGGTTCATGGCATCCTGATCGTTCGGATTGATCAGGACCCTTCCCCACAGTCCGTGGTCGTCTTCTCTGAGCTCCAGTGTTTCGGCCTTTGTACGGCCGAGCACCAGACGGGTGTCGTGATTGATCAGAGCCCTCACGTCCGCATCTTTGAGCGTCTCTGTAAATGCGCCCGGAGCAATCGACTCCGTTGCATCATTCCAGATTTCGTATGTGCTATTAAAAACGGCGAAGTACCCTTCTATGTAGAGGGCCTCGCCGTCTTCTCTCGTGTTGAATTTTGTAGGGCTTATGAGTGCCCTGCGCTGGTATACATCCCTGTTCCTGTCCATTTTTCTTTCCCTTTCCATGAACTCGTCAATACTGATTGCTCTATCGTCGATGTAGTAGTCTGCACCGATCTTCAGATAGCCTTCCGGCAGTTCATCGAACTGTATCCCTGCCTCCTCGATGATTTCCATGCATTTCTGCTTCAGGTCTCCCTGCCTTGCGGTCCACAGGTAGACTTTGTGGCCGTCTTCCCGCAGCTGCGCGATCTTTTCTGCAATGTCCTCCCGGATCTCTTCTCCGTCCCACAGGACGCCGTCGAAGTCTATAGCGAACTTACTCATCACCATCACCGTCCTTCAGTTTGCTCTGGTCTCCCAGCTTCTCGGATGGTATGTAGTTCTCAAGCATCACGAGCTGGTTCATGTGGTCTTCCTCACGCGGACTGAGTCCCAGCTTGTCGCGCACTTCGTTGCCTGTTACCACGCCGATGGCTCTCAGGTTGCTGTAGACGTCGGCCAGTTTCTGGATGTCGTAGCTGTAGAGTGATGCCGCGTTGAACTTGAAATACATCTTTTCGGAGATGAGCAGTTTCTTTGTCATCTCCTGCGTGATGATCTCCGCGATGGTCTTGACCGTCGTATTGATGAAGCTATTCCACTCGGTCTCGTTATATGTCCCGATGCCCAGAAGAAATCCCGGCACGCCGATGATGGCAGCTATGGTCTTCTTGTTGAGCTCTACAGTGTCCTTGATGGCCAGATCGGACAGAGACAGCGGCTTCACGGACTGCACATCCATGAACTCCGACGGAACAATCCACGGTTCCCCCGGATCTGTCTGGACGTACTCCTCTATCAGCGTTTTTCTGCCTTCCTTGGTGCTGAACTCATCGGTGAGACCATCCACCTTGATGATCACTGCCGGCTTCCAGTTGGACTCCAGAAAGCCTTTTTCGGTGCTTCTGGCCTGTTTCAGGTTGTTCACTACGTCCATGACGCCGACGTTTATACCTGTGCCCTTCCATGGACGGTACCGGTCCGGATTCAAAACAAAATGCAGCAGCTCGTCTGGGTCGAAGATCTCTCCGGAGACATTCACCTTGTATCCGTATCCGTCATCGATGAAGGATACGGTCGGCGGCGGCTGTATCACCAGATCGCCGAGCCTTCCGCCTTCTGTCTGCGGGATGACCACTGCGTTGCCTTTTCCGTACAGGAGCAGATCCATCACGATGGCATTCATCCACACCTTCCTGGTCATGTACCGATTCGGGTAGATGTCCACGTGCTTCGACAGCTCGTTGACGATCCTCTGGTCACCGTTCTGGGTGTTGGCCATGAGGTGTATCGTCATGGAGCTGATCAGGTCCGCGATCTTCCTGCAGCAGGTCAGCACTTCCGGGTTCTGATCGAGACTCGTATATCCGTTCGTCAGAAGAGATCCGAACAGCTTCTCACCGGTTATGATGCCGACGGAGCTGTCGCTCCTCTTCGCCTTTGCTGCCGGCTGCTTTGCTTTTTTTCTTTTTTTGCTCATTCTTTCTTTTCTCCCCACCAATCACTGGCTTTTGTTGTTTTTTCCAGGTCTTCGAGGTATCCGACCGCTGCAAAAACCGACGCATCGAACAGGTCTATCCGGTGCTCCGGCTGTATCTTTTCGTACTGGATCATGTCGTCCGTCTTTTCGACGGCGGCGACGTTCTGCACGCAGTACTCATAGGCATCTGAGTGCATATAGAAAAGAGTGCCGTTCTTTGCACTCTTCTCCAGGTATCTGAATCCTTCGGATTTTTTATAAAAATACTGCGGCTGATCCACGATCCTGAATCCCGCAGATTTCATGCCGATGAAATACTCCCGGCAGAACTTCCTGTCGTGGCTGACTTTGCGGATCCGGAAACCTTTTTTTCGCATCTCCACGAACCAGTTGACCACATCAGCGTGGTTGACCGTCGGGCTGTTGCACATGGTCAGCCATCCGTCTTCCTGCCATCCGAACAGCGGGATGTTGTCCTTGTCCGCCTTTTCGTGTGCCATAACTACCGGGAAGAATGCGTGCGTGATCACGATGTCCACGCCCTTGTAGTTCCCGAACAGGCACGCTGCGGTCAGGTCGTGCAGTTTTGACAGGTCCGCGCCGCCGTACCAGCTGATTCCCAGCTTTCTAAGGTCTTCCAGCGTGTTCCATTCATACTTCGCATCGGATGCTCTGAACTCATCGATATTGAAATATGCCTTGATGCTGTTCGTGTACTTGTTCAGCGACTTCGCGAAGAAATCTTTCCTCTGCTGCGGGTCGTTCTGTGCCTGGAGGGCATCGTTCATGATCTCTTCCGGCCGGATCGTCACTCCGTATGCCGGATTGACCGCTTCATGCACCTTCGGATCTGTGAAGTCGAGCTCTCCGTGTTCGTCCTCGTCCGGTTCCGCCATGAAGATGAAATACTGGTCATCCTTCACGGTTCCGTTCAGGACCTTCCTGCAGTATTTCAGTCTCTGGCCAAGAAATCCCTGCTCATTGTCTCCAGCCGTGCTGAGTCCTATGATCAGCTTGTTCGTGTATGCCTTCATCGCCTCCTTCAGGAGGTTGTACTGTTTTGGTTTTTTGTATGCGTGCATCTCATCGCATATGGCGATGTTGCAGCCCAGGGAGTCCTGTGCGTCCGGGTTGGCCGCCAGCGCTCTGATAAACAGGCTGCCGTCTCCGAGCTTGCCGGTTATCGAGTGCTCGTTGTTGTTGTCGATGACTTTGAAGTTTCCGCCCTGTGATTCCTTCTCGCCCATCAGTTCAATGTTGTAGTTCAAAAAGTTGAAGCTCTGCAGCGACTGCATCAGTGCTGCACTCGTTATATAAATCTCCGAACCGCTGCGGCGGTACAGCAGTCCGAGCGCCCATGCCAGCGCCGCTCCGAACGTCGTTTTGACGTTTTTCCTCGGCACGTATATCAGGGCCTCATGCGTCTTGTTTATGTTCGTTCCCCTGTGTTTGAATCCTACAAGGTTGTATATGATGAACTTGTGATACGGAAGAAGCAAAAAAGGCTGCCCGCGGAGCGGTCTGCCGTCCAGCGTTTCGCCTTTTTCATGCTTTATGGTCCTCTCGATGATTCCGATCACAAACTCAGGATCTTCTGTTTTCAGTTCGTATTCCGGGTTGTACAGGTCGTCGTAGAACCTGTCTACAGCCTCCCGGATGGTCTTGCAGGCTATCTTTTTTCCGCTTCGAATGTTCTCCGCGTACTCCATGACCTCCTGCAGGTTCTTTGCTTTATCCATTCATGCTCATTTCCTTCAGTGCTTTTGTGAGTGCTGATTCTCTCTCCGCTTCAGCTGCATCTCCTCGTATCTTCTTCAGGCCTGCCGGTGTGAGTCCCAGATCCCGCCAGTATGCCAGGGCCTGTGCGTCGCAGTCCATGACAGCCACCAGCGCCGGGTTCTTCACGATGTTCGTCGCTCCGGCTTTGTTGGTGTGCATCACCACCGGGTTGGATCCGAAATCCCTGAACTGTTTCTGTGCCTTGTCGCGGTTCTCCATGATCCCGGCCAGGGTGTCTATGACGTAGTCGAACTCCGGAGAGTATGTCCCGGCCTCTTCACATGCTTTTTTTATGCGTTTTTTCCATGTTCCTTTTGCCGGCATAACAATACTGATATCTATCGCGACCCCTCGCCCGCGCGACCCCCTTCTTGAAAAATCGTTGCAGAGTTGGAAAAGTGGGCGGCCACCGGTGTATAGGAGCATGGGATCTATCGCGAAAAGGAGGGGGGATATTATCCGAAAAAAAATATTTTTTCGTCACTTAGTGCCCCTATGCCTTCGCCAATCGATTCCCGGCTTCGTTCTCCGCTTCAGCTGCAGTCCCTCGCCTATGAGCTCACCTGTCTGCCTGTTGTGCAGCTTGTTGTGTGTCGTGTCTGCGACTGAGATCAGGTTCCAGTCTTCCCATGCGTACTCCGGATACTCATCGACCGGATAGATGTGGTGCACCGTGTTGGCTTCCTGTGTCTTCCCGAATCTTGCGGCAACTCTGTCCTTGTATCCATCCAGCCTCAGTATGTATCTGCGCTTCCGCTTCCATCTCTTGCTTTCGTAATCCATTGCTAAACAAAAGACAGCTGCTACCCTGCAACTGTCTTCCTAAGGAGTTTCCGTAAATGATATTCGATCTATCTTTTACGAATACACCGTAACATATTCCCACCGAACAAAACGAACACGGTCAATCTTCAAAGTGTCTGTTGAATATCATGCGCACTGAGTCCGCGGTATTTCCTCCGCCGATGTGTGCGGCCACCTGATCCCATGTGCACAGGTTGATACACCGGTAGAGTATGATCAGCTCCACCAGCGCGTCGTCAAGTTCTGAGATGTATTCATACACTTCCCTGCGCTTTCTCTCGATCTTGTATCTGTATTCCTCTATCAGAGTCTTAATGTCAGCCGCGGATGTTCCTGCCGTCCCTGTCGGGTCTGACTTACCGCTTGCGCCTCTCGGCATCCCGTCCAGCTGCGGCGACCGATATGTCCCTGATTCTATGTCAATGAGATCCTGTGTCAGCTTCTCGATCTGTTTGTTGTAGTAGTAGATCTGGTTGATTTCTTTTCTCGTCATACGATTCCTCCGACCATATCAAAAGACAGCTGCTCATCCCAGCTTTCCGGATACCATCGTTCTTCTGATGTTATCTTCCCTTTGCTGTACCGCTTCAGCTTCGGTTCTTCTTCCAGGCTCACCTCGATGTACTCGATGCAGTATGCTCCTGTGATGGCATGCTCGTACAGTCTGATGCTATCTCTGTCTATGCCGTATCCTTTACGCGGTTTCAGGTCTTCGATATCGAACACCGGCACCCGCTTCATCTTCTCTTCTCTTGTCTCAGGTCTGACCACGGACCTGCTGGTCCTCCACGCTTTCTTGTGCTTGCCCCTTGCGTCCTTTGTCTGCAGTGCGTTCTTCAGCATGTACTTGGCCACTCTGTTGTAATTGCCTGAGCTCCACAGTGTCTCGATGTGTACATACTCTTCCGGCCAGTATCTTGTGATCATGTCTCTTGTGATCTCCTGATTCAGTACGATGTGATGGTGCGGCCTTCCTGTCCTCTTGCCTATGCCTATTGATTCCACCAACCTGAACGGCTTCTCGCTTCTTCTGCTGGCTCCACGTATGTTCCTCTTGAAGTTCTCCAGCCTCTTCATCGCTTCCTCGATCGTCGTCCCTGCAGGATGCGAGAGGACCAGCCACAGATCTCCCGGTCTGAAGTTCGCATTCAGTATCGCAGTCAATGCTCTGTCCTGATTGATGGCATTCACTTTCGCTACTGCTTCCGGTGTCGGTCTGGTCTTCGGTTTCCTGGTTCCCTTCTCCGTCCGGATCCGGCTGCTGTCTGTGTATCTCGTTATGATCGTCTTTCCTGCTATGGTCGTGAATCTTTTGTACATCGTCCTGCGTCGTATTGTTAATAATACTATCAAGCCTGAAGGCGAGACCTTTGCGTCCGTCTCGCCCTGTGAAAAGCTACCTTATATAATTACTCCGTGATCCTCACGAGGATCTGCCCCAGCTTTCTGGCTGCGTCTTTGCTGAGCGTCCCGATCTTCGCACTCTTGCTGTGGTCCGGGCTCCATGTCCTGACATCTATCTTCGGCTCCTTCCCGTTCCAGCTGATCAGGTTCACTTCTCTTGTCCACCCGCTCGCTGTCTGATCGAACACTCCATATGTTTCAATCAATTCATATTCAATGTTCATTCGTCCCATTCCTTCCATTCTTCTTTCGTCAGCGGTCTTCTTTGTCTTATCTCTTCATATATCCATACGATCAGGATCCAGCTAACCGCTACGGCGAGCAGCCCTGTGAATATCACAATCGCTCCTGCGAATATCACCATCACTGTTTCTCCCTTCTTGCTCTTCTCATTGATCCCCGTTTCTTCTTCCGCGGGTTCGCCCATTCTGTCACTTTGTATTTCGGCATCATGAACACTTTGCTCCCCCAGAGCTTCTTGTCTTTCCTCGTCAGCTTCAGTTCGATGCTCCCGGAGAAGCCTTCGCCTCCGCAGATCTCCAGGTATGGTTCTTCGTCTGACGTCGAGATCTCTGCTTTCACTTCATGGATCTCAGTCACTCCGTCCAGTGTTACTACCTGCATCCCGTTATCTTCGTTCATTACTTTGTGATTCCTTCCTTCTTCATATGGTTGTAGATGGTCGCCTCTGATACGCCCATCTCATCCGCGATCTTCGGCACGTTCCACCCGGCTCTCAGCAGTGCTATCATTTTGCCGGTATCGAACGGCTTTCTCTTCTGCTGCCTTTTGGCAGCGTCCCGCTGCTTATCGGCAACGGGCCTGGTCTCTTTGATTTCGGGCTGTGCCTTTTCAAGTTGAGGCTCTACCCCCCCACCTGTGTCTCGTAGGCTTCTCTCTTAATCGTATACGCGAGTTCTCTTTCCTCATGGTATTTCATCATGAGCGCTTCGATCAGAAGCAGCGCCATGGCCAACGACATTTCTTTGGCCAGCACTATCTCTCCGTAAAGTACACAATATGTTTCACTTTCCATTCTTCTCCTCCAGTCTCTTTATTACGTCTTCAGCTGTCAGCCATCCGGCGACAGAGTCTCCGTCTTCTGCTTTTACTATCTCGCCGTAGATCTCCAGCAGCCCTTGTTCATATCCGTATGAGCCCGGCTGGCATATGGCATCCCACCTGCACTCACCGTCTTCCGGCATACACGGTACGCAGATCTGATGCCTGGCGTGATGGAGCAGATATCTTCCTGTTTCATCATGTGCTGCATCCTCGTCTATCCGTTCGAACGTGATCCGGTGATTAATCAAATACTCTTCGAGCTTGTCCAGTTCTGTTTTAGTTTCCATCATTTTCTCCTCACCCATTGTGCTATCTTATCCATTGTCTTTACGAAGATCTTCCCTAAAAGTGTTTCGTTAAGGAACGTGCGTAACAAGGAATCCCACGCTTCATTGACATTATCTACAGCCTGGCTGAATGACATATCATCTTTCTTCATCTGTACCTCCCATGCCTGTTCATCCACTCAAGCAGAGCATCTACATTAATCGACCGAATCATTTCTCATCCCCCTCATCTGCTGGTATCCCTGAATGAAACAGTACCCCGTAGTACATATACGTTCTTCCCCTACACCAGGTCCCATATGCGTGAACAGGTATAAAATGATGCTCCTCATCGTTCTTCAGTATCACTATTGGTGTGAACGCTGTTTTTACTCTTTCAAGCTGATCAGTATGCGATGCAACAAACGAATCAAACGCTTGCCTTGTGATCCTCATGTTGTCGAACGTATGCAGGTGTATCATTTGCCATCCTCCTCATATCTCGGTATCGGCATCCATGCGATCACGTCGTTGATCACGTCTCCGGTCTCTATCTCATTCCACTTCGGGACATCTCCGTCAAGTTCTCTCAGCTGTGCAATACAGTACGGCACCGGATATGATACGTCATGATGATGAACGAGCACCGCATCTGATTCCTTGCAGGTCACTTCTCCTGTTTCCCAGCTGTAGTCCACAGCGGACATGGCCGGCAGCAGCGCATCTGTTTTTATCCATTTACTCATCTGATTTTCGGTCCTCCATTATTACTTCGACCACATTTTCCATCGCATGTTCTTGTGTTATACGAATGACAGGAAATTCCGTCGGTTCAAAATCAATAAAAATACTAAGACTTGTTTTTAGCATCGCATTGTCCACCAGCTCATCCGCATGCTCTGCGATGTACTCGCCGGCCGCCTTGACTTGCCGTGTCAAAAATCTTCTATAATCTTTCCCTGTCGAAGCCATTACTCATCCCTCCTATAGAGCTCGCTGGTCCCGCCGATGAAGGCTATTTCTTCATCTGATATTTCGTATCCGAGCAGTTCAATGTATTCTGCGGTCCTGACGTATCTTTCTGCGCCACTTTCGTCATACGTCTGATTTGAATAGTTCCATGTTCTGTCATATCTTGCCGGTTCTCCGGAAATGTATGCTATCGCCGCCAATGTTGCCCAACGCCTATTGATCAGTGCCTGGCCGATGTATTCATCCATTCCCATGATCTCCAGCACTTCATCCGGATCGATATCGGTATAGGATGTTGTATCTTCACATACGTTCTCGATCAGCGTGTCCAGGATGATGTTCATCTTGCTGGCGAACCATGACTCGCTATGTCTGCAGCACTCTTTCATGAAGTCATCCCATGACTCCATTACCTTGTCGCGCATCTCCTTGAGTCCGTCTATCCTCCGGTCCTTTTCTTCCCGGATACGTTTCAGTTCCGGATCTTCCGTCGTCTCCGTTCTTTCGCTTTCAAAGGAGATCACGAACCCTTTCCCTTTTTCCATGATGAACACAGGACGGTTCAGTTCTTCGGCCTTCTGCTTCAGTTCTGTCAAAAAGTCCACGACTTCTGCCTGTTTCGCTCCGAACCTTAGACCTCCGAATGTAACATACTGCCAGTAGTATCCTTCCTTGAACTCTGCGTCCGGCATATACTGTTTGATCAGCTTGATCGTCTTCTGCTTCTCCTGGTCGCTTACCGCCTCACGGTATTTCCAATCGAAGTTATTTGTTCCCAGCATGCCGAGCAGTTCATTTCTCTTATCGATATCGTTGATCGTCTCCAGTTTGATCAGGTCGTTGATGGATACCTGCGCTGCCAGTTTCTTGCCGAGCAGTTCCTGATCCAGTTCATTCATCTTCACTCTGTGACGCACCTTTGTTTCTGACAGTCCTGTTTCCTTCACGATCTCAGCGATGCTGCTTCCGAGATCCAGCATCATCTGCAGTCCCTGTGCTTCTTCCTGCACGGTCAGATCGCTTCTCTGCATGTTCTCCAGCAGCATGATTGACACCTGTGTTTTTTCATCCATGTCTTCCGCTACGATGCACGGCACTGTCTCCAGCCCCGCTGCTTTTGCTGCCACCAGTCTCCGGTGACCGCATATACATGTGTAGCCGTTCGTTCCGTCCGGCACAACCGTCAAGTTCTGCAGGACGCCAAACGTCCTGATGCTGTCTGTGAGTTCTGTCAAATCTCCGAGGTTCTTTCTTGGATTCTTCGGATGCGGATTGATGTTCTCTATTCTGATCTCTACCATTTACTTGCTCCTCCTCTATGCTTCCTTGGCTCCGGGCTCATGTATGAACGTCTTGCCTGCAGCCGCCGCCCACATGGCTTCCCTTTTGCATCCGTCAGATTTTTCCCATCCCTTCATCAGACAGATCGCGTCGATGGATGGGTCTTCGATGATGGCTCTGGCAATCTTCATGTATGACTCCCACTCAAGTCCCATGATGCTCAGCGTCGCTGGCGATATGATCTGGACGTTCGCCTGCGCTGCCTCCGCCTCGTATTCCAGCAGCCATTTGACTCTGTTGAAATGTTTCGCGACGTCTCTGTCGCGGCGTCCGGATATCGGCCCGGACAGATAGATCTTTTTCACTTTACTCATTTACTCCTCCTTCTTTCTGCGCAGCTCCGCGCGCAATATTATTGCTTGATGCAGTTTATCTTCTCCGACCTTTGGCCGGTTACGTCTGTATGCTTTCCGGGACTCCGCCTCCAGTCTGTGGATCTTCTCAAGCTGGCGCTCCTCCCATGTCTTTGTCTGCCTGCGGATGTTGTCCTGCTTTTCCTCTTTCGTTTTCCCCTGGCGTCTGGCCACGTTCCTCCGGATCCGCTCCTGCAGCTTCTTGTGCTCCGGATCTTCTACGATACACGGCATGCGACCGCAGTCTTTTCCTGTCTCCCAGACGTTCTCCATGTAGCAGCACAGATTGCCGTGCTTCGGGCAGTACAGGAAGGATCCGTACTCTTCGATATGCTGTTGTCTCTCGGTTTCAAATCTATACATCAGAGATAATTCCTTCCCATCATCAGGATCCATCGGTCCCGTGCCTCTTCCGGATCCATTCCGTCTGCGATCTGCTCGTTCTCCCATTTGTTCTGGTAGTACATCCGCCACTTCTGGTTCTCGACCTTCGCCCAAGCGTCTCCATTCGAGTGCAGCATCCTGTGATGTTCCGGACACACATCGACCTGAAATCCCATCTCTATCGAGATCTCCCGGAACGGTCCTCCGTATACCTCGTGACGTTCCGCATAGTCTCTGCCGCAATACCAGCACCTTCTGCTCGGTTTGTCTTTGTATCCATTCTGTGGCCGTTTCTTTTTCGGTTTCCCCGGCTTCGGGAACGGGCAGGTATAGTAATAGTCGTCCATCGTTACTCCAGCGCCTTGACGACGTCCTTGATAATCGCGATGCCGCGGTCACAGGCCACGTTGATCTTCTTCCGGAAGATGCCGCTGTTCGTTCTGATCTGCGCTTCCACGATCTCGTTCTTCGCATCGTACTTCAGATCCAGCAGGTCGTTCAGGTGCCTTGTCTGCTGTAAAGCCCAGAGCAGGTATCTTAATATCGCTTCTTTGTTTTCCATAGCGTGAGTATTCCTTTCTCATCTTTCTGATCACGGCCGCCAGCGTCGGGCACATCCTGCCGATCAGCTGCAGGTTTATCCTTCTGGCGTTCTCCTTCTGCAGGTCTTCTTCCCGGTCGGTCAGCCAAAACGGTTTGCCTTTGAGTCTCATTCTTCTGACTCGTCCGAGCCGGTTATGATCACTGTCTGCGATGGATGGATGTTGATCTCGCAGTGTTCGCAGTTTCTCACTACCACCTGCGGATTGCGCATTGCATCACTCAGGGCTTCCATCTGCTGCGTCAGTTTGTCGAGGCCGTTTGTTTTGACATCTATCGTTATCTCATTGTTCTTCCCGGAAGACCCGCCTCTCGGTGGCTCTGGTTTTACTTCAGGTGCTATTGGCTGATATCCGTTACTCATGTTTCTCCTCGCTTTCCTTCTTACACCGGATACGTCGTGACGATTGCTCCGAAGATTACGGCCCAGAACGCTGCTGCGAGAGCAATCATTCTGACGTAGTCTGCTATGCTTCCTTCTCTGATTTTGTACTTCTTCATGACTCTTTCCTCTCTTCCTGCTGCGCTTTTGCTTCCATGACTTCCTTGACGTACCCCAGGAGCACTCCCAGCGCTTTTCTCTCGATCAGTTCATCTTCGATCGTAACTTCTTTGTCCGGATTGAAAATCAGCTTTGCCATTGTTAGCCCTCCGCTTCATCATTTCTCGCATTTACGCGAGTTATTCATTAAAAAAAATCGCAGCCGCTTCAGTCTTGTTCATTCCGAACGCTGAAATAATCAGGTTCATCTCTTTGACTGTCAGCGTGTCCCCGTCTCTGCTCACCTTCCTGAACCACGTGGACTCGTTGATATCAGCTGCTCTCGCCATATCCTTTGGCGTTAAGTTGTGTTCCTTCATGAACTGCTTCATCTTATCTACGTTCATTGTTTTCCCTTTCTTGCATTTCTGCGAGTTTTTTCTTTATCTTAATCGCATTTCTGCGAGTTGTCAATATGTTTTTGCATTTTTGAGAGTTAATGTTTGTTAATACTTGCAAATTTGCAAGTATTAGTATATTATTATCTCACGCGAATAAAGGATGTATTGTTATGAACACCGGCGAAAGAATCAAACAGCTTAGAAAAGAAAAAGGATTATCCGCTGAGTACATTGCAGAAATGATTGGTGTTTCCCCTTCGACCATTTACCGTTACGAGAATAACGACATTGCCAGCATGAAAATAGACAAGCTAAAGATGATTGCTGACCTACTTGGCACAAGCGCTTCTGATCTCCTCGGATGGAGTGACGACCCTTCTGCTCTTTCTGACGCGGAATCTTTTCTCTTGTCTTCGTTCCGCAAAATGAACGAAAAGGATCAAGGCCGAGTACTGGGCTTTGTTGAATCCATTCTCTCTGAATCAGATTATATAAAAACTGTTGTTCCGGATAGTGTGACGGAATCAGCATAGATTGGAGGTTTATTATGGCACGTTGTAAAAGATGCGGGAAATCAAAGTTATTTTTAAAACTGAATTACGACGGCATTTGTGCGGAATGTGAAGAAAAAGAACGACAGGAACTGGCCGAGAGACTTCGCCGTGAAAAAGCTGCACGCGAAGCCGCTGCGCTCCAGCGGCTCGAGTCTATCCCAAAACGCGAGATCATTCTTTCAGATGAGTATCGAAAACGTCAGCGCGGGTATGAACCGGTCAATACTTCCAATATAACCCCGAAGGGCGTCTATGATCGTTTCGTTGTTTTCGATACGGAGACGACGGGCCTTACCCCTTCAAAGAATAGGATCATCGAACTCGCTGCAGTTCGGTTTATTGATGGAGAGCCTGTTGAGCTGTTTTCTTCCCTGGTTAATCCTGAGCGCGAAATACCACCTGAGATCAGCGAGCTGAACATCATCACAGATGATATGGTGGCAGATGCTCCTACCATCTCTCAGATACTGCCTGCTTTTGAAGATTTCATCGGCGACGATCTTCTTGTCGCTCATAACATAGAGTTTGATTTGAAGTTCCTATTCCATTCCGGCAGCAAGCTGTTTGATACCAAAAGAAAATATATTGATACACTTGAGCAGGCGCAGAAGCTTTTGAGGAAGCCGAGACGTAAGTATTACGAGGATTATGATTATTGGGATTATGATTATGAGTCCGATTATGATGTAGATGATCACAAGCTGGATACGCTGTGCTCCTACTATCACATAATCCGGCCATATGAACACAGGGCCGTTTCAGATGCTCTCGCCACTGGCGACCTGTTCCTTGAACTTATCGAAGAAAAGCAGAACAGATAAATGAATCGAACTGTTATCTATGCCCGCTACTCTGCAGGATCTGGTCAGACCGATCAGTCTATCGAGGGCCAGGTCCGCGAGTGCAAGGCGTACATAAAAAAGAATAAGTTGCAGCTGGTCGGCATCTATGCTGACCGGCATATCACCGGCCGTACAGATCAACGTCCTGAGTTCCAGAAGATGATCAGTGACGCGGAAGCCGGCGCTTTTGATGTGCTCGTTGTCTATACCACCGACCGCTTCAGCCGCGACAAATATGACAGTGCTATCTACAAGCGCAAGCTGAAGGACTGCGGCGTGCAGATCAGATATGCTGCAGAGAACATCCCGGAAGGTCCGGAAGGGATCCTTCTGGAGGCGCTGATGGAGGGATGGGCTCAGTATTATTCCGAGGAGCTGTCACGAAAGATCCTGCGCGGCATGCACGATACCGCGTACAAAAAGAAATCGACAGGGTCAAAGGCTCCGATAGGGTACCGCGTCGGTACAGATCAGCAGTACGAGATCAATCCGGATGTTGCCCCTCACGTGGTTCATGCTTTTGAGATGTATCTTGAGGGAGCCACATTCGCCGATATCTCGCGATATTTCGGCGAGCATGATATTCGTACCGGCAGAGGTAATTTAATCAACGGTAACGCCGTCAGGAAGCTCTTGACGAGCAAGCGATACATTGGGGAGTATAAATGGGCCGACGTTGTTATTGAGGGCGGCATGCCCGCCATCGTTCCGGAGGATTTGTTTTATATGGTTCAGAAAAAAATAGAAAAGAATCACAAGCCGCATGCCAAGAGTGCAGAATACTACCTCTCGGGGAAGCTGTTCTGCGGATGCTGCGGTTCTAATTACAAAGGTGTGTCCGGCACCAGTAAGACCGGAGAAAAACATTACTACTACAAGTGTACCGGGAAAGACTGCGATGTCCCTAATCTTCCAGCACGTGATTTCGAATCCTTCATTGCATCTGAAGTCGCCGATTCCCTTCTGGATCCAGATGCACTGGATATGATCGTGCAGAAACTCTGCGAATATCAAAAGAAAGATGCGCCGGCGGCGGCCATGGAGCCCGAGAAGAAACTCGCACGGATCGAGAAACAACTGGATGCCTTGGTCTATAATCTGTCGCAGCGTCCTGGATCTGACGCCCTGCTCAATAAACTGGACGAGCTGGAGGCTGAACGCGAGGAGCTGCGCGCTGAGATCGCTATCAGTTCCGGAGACCGCCGTCCTGATCCGCTTCAGGACCCGGAGGCATTGAAGGGCGGCATCATTGCTTTTCTTTCCGGTTTCTCATTCGATGATACCGAAAAGCACACACAGAGGATCCTTGACGCCTTCGTTCGTAAAGTCGTCAAAAACGATAAAAAGATCCTCATTGAGCTCAATCTCACCGGCGTAGAGCCGCTTGAACTCGAGGATCTCTTTGTGTTCGACCAAGGGTCAAATTGGTGGTCCAGTTTGACATCTGGTCGAACCATCGTGTGCGGTCCGGCCGTCGTGCTCGTTTCTTCTTACACAAAAAAGAGAGAAGCTGCACAATGAACGCCAATCTAACCGGGACAATAGTTTCTGTTAGTGGGTGCGCTTCTCTCTTTTCAGCTCTAATAGATGTATGTCAGCTCATAGGTTCCGTTGTAGAACGATCCAGGCGATGCCGTTCTGCTTCCTGAGGATGAAACCGTCAGCGTACCGTTGCTGTACGTAAAGCTGTATCCGCTCGTTACATGCTGTATCCTTCGCGTTGATCCTATACGGAACACTGTGCCGTAGGTATTAGTTCCGTTATGTCTTATATCTACAATGTAGTAGTATGTTGTACTGCCGCTCGATGATACTTGCGTGTTACACTTTATGAAGAACGCCTTCGGCGTGCCCTTCAGTTCTGTGAACGATAACGAGGTGGCCGTGTTCGAAGAATTGCTAACCGTGACCGTCTCGATGTTCACGCTGCCTCCGCCCGATCCTGTTCCCGTTACCTGCGTCCCGTCTGCCAGATGGCCGACGTATCCTGCCATGATGTGCGCAGCTGAAGTGACCGTATCTCCCGACAGATCTATGAGTGTCTCGCCATTATATACGACCTTGTTCTTTGCCATGGTCTTATCCTATCGTTACGGTGTATCCGCCAGCGGGGTTCAGTGTCTCAGTGTACGGGATCGCTGCGACTGTGACCTGCGACAGATAATCGTATCCGCTATCCGGCGTAATGACCTGCTGTGATGCTGACGGAGTGGCAGCCTTCGCCTGGGCGCTGACGCCCTCTCCGGTGTATGTTCCGGTTATGCCGAGCAAGACGATTCCTGCTTTTATGTTGGCTGCGATGAGCTTCAACTTTTCGGCTGCAGACAGTGCGACGGATCCTGATCCATCGTGGAAGCCGACCGGGATCGTTATCTCGTCGTCCTTGCTATCGATCGTGTCGCTCCATGCTCCACGGTTATTCATCGAGCCGTTTACCTTTGAGCCATTTACATACGCACTCTTACCGGACAGGATCTCACTTGATGATGCCGTGGCGTCGCTTGTATCAGCGTCGTAGGTGCATTCGCCTTCGAGTATCGCTCCGGACTTATCGTGGAACGTGTATCCGTCGAGGACCTTATCCGCTTCGACTGTGTCTCCGGTCAAGTCGATTAGCACATTTCCGTTGTATACGACCTTGTTCTTTGCCATGTTTTCCCTCCTTATAAAATTGTGACCGTCTCTCCTCCGTATATGTTCGATACTTCACTATACGGTGTGGCATGTACGGTCACGTTTGCTTCCATCGTTTTGTTCTCAGTTGCAAGCGTCTGCTCGCTCGCCGTCGGCGTCACTTCATACGGGCCTTCGTAGTCTCCGGAAGAGACCCCGGTGCTGAACTCGCACAGGAACTCATCCCCCTGCGTCAGCTCCACGAGCATGAACTCCGCACCGTCGAGATCTACATCGACATCGATGTCAGTTTCCTGCTCGATAGTCGTGTCCAGTTCAGTCTCTTCCAGCTCAACGCTGAACGACTGCCCCTGATCAAATTCCGCATTCATTCCAGAATCTCCTCATCCAGTCCGTCATCGACCTGTATCGCCCACTTCTGTGAGTCGAATACTTTTCCGGCGTCCGTCTTTACTCTGAGCTGTACCCGGACCATGTTCTTTGAATCAAACATCAGCGTCTCTTCCTGCGTCAGGTCTACGACGACATAGTAGCCGTTGAGCGTCATGCCCTCTGGTGTCTCTGATGCCGTTTTTTCTTTGATCAGCTTCGTGCTGCCCTGTTTGTACACGACCCTGATGATCGTGCAGGTGCTCGTGTCGACCGGGAGCTTGAATGTGTGTGTAGGTGTTGTTGCTCTGTCCATCTTCTGTTCCTCTCAGTTCTTCTCCATCCTTATCGGCTTCGACGAGATCTGTTTGTACATCTTGTCCCCTGTCCCGTTCAGACCGAGTGAGTGGTATCCTTCATACAAATATGTCAGGTTCTCCGATTCTGAGCTTCTCAGTGTCTCGCAGGGCTCCAGATATCGGCAGTATCTGTAGAACGCATCATGTGCCAGCGCCTTAAGGGCCTTGTCGTAGCTCTTTGACTTTTTGTACAGACTTTTGACCCACACGCATATCCCTGCAAAGATCGCCGCTCCACACGCACTTAAAATTGAATTGATAATGATTGTCGTTGCGCCTGTTACCATTTCCTATTCTTCTTTCTTCCTCTTTGCGCAGAGGCAGGTGTATCACCTGCCCCTGCTTTTAATCATCAATATACGTATGACAGATCTACCTTGCCGGATACTCCGTCAATGGATCCGCTTGATGTGTACTGCCACATGACCTTGCTGCCCTTGTATGTGCAGGAGCTGGCGTACTGAGCCACCCAGACCGGATACTTCGGTTCTGTCAGGTAGTTGTTCAGCGTAGATGTGTTCGCGTATATGCAAGGCTCATATCCATGTGCCTTGACCACATCGCAGAACGCATTCGCAATGTCTGACGCCTTTTTACCGATCTTGCTGCTCAGCCGGCCGCCGAACTCGAAGTCGCATACAACGTAGAACGTCGGAGCATAGTCTTTCAGTATGTTGCAGAGGTATTCCGCCTCTTTCTTCGCCTCGTCCACTGTGATGGCCTGCGAATAATGATACGCGCCTACCTTCAGCCCTGCAGCCTTTGCGTTCGCGAAGTTCTCTGCAAAGGTCGAGTCTTTGTTCAGTGAGAACTTACTCTGGCTCGTATACGATGCCCTGCAGATCGCATAGCCGCATGTCTTCTTGACTTTCTCCCAGTTTGCTTTGCTGATCTCGCCCTGCCAGTAGGACACATCTATACACTTCTTCGGAAGTGATGCCTCAGCTGTTTCAGGGATTCACCTGCTTGTACGCCTTAGCCTTTTCTATGGTCTTCGGTCCTGCGATACCGTCCTGCGTCAGTCCGTGGTCTGCCTGGAACGCTTTGGTTGCCTCTTTCGTCAAGCTGCCGAAATCGCCGTCTGCGACAAGGCCGTATGCGCCATACCAGTTAAGAAACTTCTGCCAGTTCTTGACGCCTGTCCCCTTGCTGCCTTTCTTGAGCGTAGGCGACGGGATCGTTCCTGTGTACTTTCCGACCGGCTTCTGTGTTTCTTTCGTGCCCGTGCAGATCCAGACCTGGCGCACGTCGTTTTTCATGGATTTCTCGTAGCACCACCATTTATCGTGCTTGCGCCCGCCGGAGTCTTTCAGGTAGAAATAGTGTTTGCCGTCGACCACCTTGTAATCGACGAACGCGATGTAATGACCGCCGGTCGTCCAGACTGTTTTGTCCGGACCTTTTGTACTGCCAAATAAAAGAACGCCCCTTTTCAGAGACGTCTCAAGAGCCTTGAAAATATCGCTCATGGAATCCGCCGAGCGCCAATGCACTAAGTAGCCATAATGCACAAGGCCCTTTGAAATACCTGCCCAAAGCGTTCCATGTCCCTTGGTAGCGAACTGTACCATGTACTTGCGGACATCCGCCGGCGTAAAGTTCCAGTATTTCGTCAGTTCGATCGCGCAGTGTGTCACGCTGCAGCACCCGCAGCCATTATGTGCGAATGAGTACGCCTTGGTTGGATACGGAAGGCCCCCCCATCTGGAGTCTGCCTGTCTATAGATCTTCGGGTTCATCGTTCTGCTCCTTTCCCTCCTCATAGAAATACTCGCCGTTGATGCCTTCCTTTTCAGCCTTCCTCGCTCTCATCTCGCCTGTCGCCTCGCAGTTTTCTTCGGATGTCGGCATGTTGTAGAACCATGCCAGAACGCCAAATCCGTAGAAGATGAACTTGGCGATAAGTTCTGGATCAACCTCTCCCTTTTTGAGTTTGTTGAACAAGTCGACAGCCATAAGAACAAAAAAGCCCAGCGTTATGCCGAACTCTTTACGGTTTTGAATTAAGTATTTCATTTTGTCTCCTTTCCTGCCCTTCGGCACATTCTGATATGTATATCGAATCGATTTCAGCCTGCAAGACACCACATTGTTGCAGCAGAACCATCGACAGCTCTTTGATGATACGTTCCTGCCGGATGATTGTTTCTGCCTGTTCTTCTATTATCTCAACAAGGTTGTTTTTAAGCTCGCCGTTCATTGTGTTGTTCGAGTTGTGCTCTGTGCTGCGCCGTCAACCAGCGCAGCCGTGATTGGCTTTCCCACGTCAGTTCCCTCCTGAATAGGTCATTATACAGATCAATTATGTTTGTAATTTGTCGGTTTGACATATATTCATTCATTGACCCCATCCACGACTTGAACGACTCTTCAACGTCTTCAGCCGACATTCTTCCCTTATCAAGAAGTCGTTTGTATGCCTTCAGCTTGCGGCGCTCTCTCGTGACGCTCTTTGGATCTATTCTCCGGATCACTTTGCCGGTGTCCGTGAGCGTGTATCGGATCTGCAGATATTTATATGTATCTGACAGCCTGGCGATGTGCGTTTTCTTCTCATTGACGAAAAGTCCGAGCTCTTTTGCCTGCTCGGATATTCCTTCGATGATGGATAGCACTTCAGTTCTCGTCTCGCCTATGATGTAGATATCATCCATGTAGCGGCCGTAATACTTACAGCCCCGGACTATCTTGGCGTAATTGTCGAGCCGCGTCGGAAAATATACGCCTATATTTTGAGATACCTGGTCTCCGATATCTACCGACTTGCGCATCATCTTTTCGCCGGTCTTGAGCTCCTCCGGGATGGTCTCATGGTATTCGATGGAGTTGAATTTCGTCTCCATGCATCTGGCATATTCCTCATCCGTCATATATGAGACATCTACCTCAAAATTCTTGAGTATCTCCGTGAGGAGCCAGGCGGCATCATCCGACAGCTTCGGGCATACGCTCTTGAGGATCTTGTCGTGCTGCATGTTGTCGTAGAATTTCGACATGTCTATGAATCCCACATAACCGTCATTGCTTCGATGCTTCAGCCAGTAATTATGAAGATCCTTCTCGAAGAGTTTTCTCGAGAAGGATATGCCTTTGCCTTTCTGGCTTGCTCCGTTGTTATATATGAGATACGGATGTAGCTTCGGTGTCAGCTCGACATCGCATAGAGCGTGTCTGACGACTCTATCTCGCATCCTGCCGCCGTGGATCAGGCGAGCCTTGCCACGTTCTCTGAATATGAACGTGGCTCCGTTCGTCGTCTTATAGGTCCTGCTTTCGAGCTCGTTCGACAGTTTTATGATCTCGCTGAGAAAATCCATCTCGAAGCGCTGAGGCTCTTCCTTCCAGGCGCTGCCGTTCATCGATGCCCGGAATGCGTCATATAGTACATTCAGATCTGTTATTGAGTTTTCCATAAAAAGTTCCGTGATTCTCTTGCGGAGATCAGGCTCCGGGTATCAGCTTGTCGTAACTTACTGCATGGAGCGAGCCGACACGGAAACGGCTCCGCATTTCTGCGCTTTTATTTAGCTCTGCGGCAAGGATAGCCTTTCCTTTCGGAGCGGTGCATGCCTATCTTGAGGTCTTACTCTGCACCTACGAAATCAGGGCGGACGCCATTAGAGTTCGAGGCGTTGTTGTTGTTCGCATTGCCGTTGCTGTTGACATTGGCGAAGTTCGTCGTGTTCGCGACATCGCGAAGCCACCAGTTCGAGCGCAATCTACAAAGGCTACCCTATAATCGTTATTCTATTTCCGTCTGCTGGATCTTTCCGAACAGGTCGGCTATCGCATCTATGATGGATGCCGTCTCTCTTGCTATAGTGTTGTTTTTGACGTTCCTCTTGAGGAATCTGTTATCCGACTGCCTTACTCCTTTATATAGTGATATCTGTTTATCTATCGCTTCGCCGAATCTCTTGAATTTGTTCTTGTCGACCGGCAGCGTGCGGATAATGTAATTGAGCTCCTGCTTTAATACATAGCATTCCGCAATGGCATTATTCATGTGGTATCGCCTGGTCGCGAATTCGAGAAGCCTTGCCGGAGTGTCCGATGGGAATGTCGAGTTGCCCTGCGCGAATTCGCTCTCGATCTTTCTGAGGATCTCGAGCACTGCGTCGCATTCCTTGTCGATAAACCATCTATTAAATGCTTCGCTTTTCTTTTCATATCTCGCCACGACTTCCTCGACATTGTCCGCCGCCTCATGACATCGTCTGTACCACTCGATCGTCTCCTGATACTTTTCCGGCGAGAATCCGAAATCCTGCAGCATGAGCATTGTTACTTCGTCGCGCAGTTTGTAAAATTGATGCTGTGCTTCAAAACGTGACTGCCGGCGTTTTCCTTTCGGTACACTCATCTCTAACTCCTCCTTACTCCGCCCATGAAGGGCGGAGATTTAAGATCAGCAGATTCCGAAAGCAGGGCGGACGCCAAGAGAGGTCGAGGCGTTGTTGTGGCCCGCAAGGCCGTAGCTGTTGACACGGGCGAAGGACGTCGTGTTCGCGACATCGCGAAGCCACCAGGCCGAGCGATTGTTGTTCGCATCTCTTCCGATGATCCTGCTATGGTCGTGTCTGAACAGGGCGAATTGACTATTATCTGTCGTATACAGATTCGGCCAGTTCGTTCCGTTAATGACATCGCCGTAGATCTTGCTGCCGTATACGTTGATCTCGTTCATGAGGTCTACCGTACTGTCGTACCATGTTCCGCCGGAGCTGTAGCCGTTTGTTGCGGCATTCTGCAGATGCAGTCTCTTGCTCAGGATATGCGCGGATCCGAATGCGTTATTGATAGTTGTCTTCGCCGTGGCGAGGTTCGTGGTGTACATTCTGGATCCGACGTATGCGCCGGTTACGACGTTCGAAGTGTTCATCTGCGCCTTGTACAGTTCTGTGTCCGGTACAATAACCGCGTGATGTGTCGTGCATTCTGTGTCGCCCGTGCCATACCAGTAATCAAAATCGGCGATACGCCAGTTGATTCCGTCGATGGTCCAGTAGTCTCCGATGAATAAGTCGTGAAATGTTCCGTCCTGGATTCTGGCATACTGCTCATCGGTCACGGCTGAGCCGAGATACTTGCCTCTGTAGATGGTATTGTGGGCAGCTGCGCCCGAACTGAGCGGAGCGGACAGTAAAATAGACTGGGCGCCCTCATTTATCGATTCCGCAGAAGTGATAGACGCCCCTTCAAACGTAACCTTAATTATTCCGAACAGCGCTTCCGGGTCGCCATTATCGAGATTGCCTTCCGTATATTCTGGTGTAACTGGGCTCCCTGTTGTAGGATCTCCCTCAACAATCTCCCAGCTTCCAGTCTGTGTTCCGTCCCCGTTGGCCGTGATTTTAGCGCAGATGATGTCTATTCTATTGACGCCTTGCGAGCCACTTGATAGCTCAACTTCATCATATGTGTTTGGCTCTATGCAAAAAAATCGTCCTTGAATCATCCCTACGCCGTCTTTGATACGTATAAGCGTGTTATTCATCACCTGTGGCGCGAATTTATTCCCTTTTTGAAGGATGCACGTTTCTGCGCCAATAATCGCCCTATGCCACAGGCTGTCCTGTAGTGGCGTTATGTGCACGCTCCCTTTTGCGGCTGTGATTAATTCCATTTATGATACCTCCTTCCACAGCGACTCTGTCCCTGCAGCCCCAGGCTCCCATACGTTGTTGTCAACGAGAGACTCCCAGATTGTGCCTGCATGCTTGACCTTGTCGCCCTTCATATATGGATTTGCGCTTGACGGCTGCTCCCAGTCAGAAATCGCCCCCGGTTCATTAAGTACCTTTGTCCAGAGGCTGTGCGCATCTGCCGGATTCCAGTCCACCTGCGACGCATGCGCCTGCAGGCACTTATAAAGGACCTCTTCGTAGTTGACTTTGTATCCTGCGGCGTATTCCACACCATCTCCGGACCAGATCGGATACAGGTTCTGCACATTGAGCGCCTGCTCGTCATCGAGACCCTGCGCCTGAATTCTGGCCACCTTGACGGCGGATTCTATGACATCCATCTGCGCTTCCGGTGTTGATGCCGGGCGATATACTGCGACTCCATAAATCTGGCCAGCATATTCTTCTGTTCTATAGAAGACTGTGTAGCCGTCATATGTCGCTATCAGCTCGTCCTGCTCATAAACTTTGATCCTCCGCGTTTTATTTTCGTCCTCGAAGATCTCCCTCAGCTCCGCCGGGCCAGCCGCGATTGTCTTTATTTCCAGGTATGCCCCATTTAGCGCTGCTGCTTGAATGGCCATTTCTGACATGTCATTGAATAGTATCCTCATTCTCTGTTTCTCCTTCCACGATATAATCAATGTTCACTGTTCCGTTTTCCTCTTTATATATTTTGTTTATTACCGGTTTCGATACTCTCGTTCCCGTGATATAATCTCTCCCTCCGACGATATCTCCTATGCCGACCTCTATCCCCAGTCTGGCTACATCCATCTGCATGCTCTGGCCGTCCGTCAACTCGAGCAATCGTTCTTCCCCTTGTTTGACCAGCTCTTCTCTGCTTTCGGCAGACGGATAGTCATATACCTCCTCGATATCGTCAATGCCCATATAATACTGCGTACTCCCGATGCTTCCATCCTCTTGCAGGTACAAATGGGCCACCATCCTTTCTGCGAGTTCCCCGGACCCGAGACATATCAGATGGTTCGTCTGGTAACGGTTTTCTTCAATGATAAAATCGATTTGAGAGTCCTGAGACACTTCTATTGTTTCCGAATAATCCTCCATTGGTACCGCCTCAACCTTCACGTAGCCTTCCGCACCAGCCTCCTGCTGCACGTATGTGAGTTTCAGTCTGTACCCGACGCTTGATAGCATCTTCTTCAGTCCTTTTCGCAGCGTCGTGTATCTATTAAATTGATAATTTGTAACGCTTTCGCTCGTGTCATCCATGGACCCACGAAACAGTGGAGATAGTCCTGCTTCTGATATCATCGTTCTTACCACGGTGTTCAGCTCTCCGGATACTACCTTGTACGCACTTCCCGCCGGCGGTTTGATTATTTTTTTTTCCAAAAACCCCCGCCAGCTTCGGCCCTTGACCGTCACCGTGTTTTCCGCAGTGTTGACTTTGTGCCCGTTAATAACGCCGCCGTATTCCGAACCCGGAACAAACACGCGCCCTTTGTTCACAATGTCTTCCTTGTATCTTGACGCCAATATCACTATTTCAAAGTCCATAGTGCTATTGACGTCTATGTCTGCCTTTGAAAAATCCAGCGCTCTTAGCTCTCTACCGCTCGGGCTTGTCAGTATCACCATTTCGGCTCGCTCCTTTCGAGAAGCAACTTTATATCAAAGCCAAACAATCCGCTCCAAGTGAACGTCAGCAGGCCTCCTGGCACTCTTTTGAATATGCTGCTGTCTTTTGCTCTAAGGTCGAACACGTTCTGCGAAACGACCCCTGATATCCATTTCACGGCTTCTCTTTCTTTTGACTTAATAACCAGAGAGTCATTCGCTTCCAACGTTGTAAAAACCTGATACGGGTGCCCGTTAATTCTGATTATTGGGTTCACGCAGTATCCGCGAATTGTCATTTCGAATTCGCTATCTGCAAAATGATCCACATTCCATCTTGCCATCCCCGGCGATTCTCTCCTGTAATCGTGCTTATAGTTGTAAGGATAGTCGAGGTAGTCTTCATCCCGCTGTTGTTCTGCCGCTGGATAGAATGTTCTTTTTGTTTCTTTTATCCAGAACGGATGCGGCGCGAAGATTTTCATCGCTCTTTCCACTCCGAAGAAATCGTCCGACGGGTATGTCTCCGATGCTATGATGTAACACTCGAGGTAGTGCTCGTTCCAGTAGAGTTTCCCGGGCGTCATGTTGATCACGTCCTGTTCGGTGATCTCCAGCAGGTTGTTGAGTGCTGCCTTTTTGGCTGCTTCCGTTCCCCGGACAGCTACTGTCATCTCATATTCCAGCGGCTGCTTCGTGAACTGGTCGAGCGCGATCCCGAGCGTTTTCTCGGTTCCTGTATATCCCCACTCATATGCGTGGAAGTTTGCCTTGTATATGCGTGTTTCAAAGCTGGTCAGGTCTATCGTTCCGGCTGATCCTATGTATTCTAATCTCACTCGAAGCTCACCCCCATTCCTCGCATGCCGCGTCCGAGCTCCCGCTCGTTCAGTATGATCTTGAACTGCATCTGGCCAACTGCAGCAGACATTGCGCTGTAGATCTGTGCATAGTCGAAGGATGAACTGATATTCTCTTTCATCTGTGCCATCCCTCCACCTGTGAGTGATGCCGTACCGGTATTTGATGCCGCAGTAATCATATTTTTTGACGCCGCTTCAATCGAAGGTGTGCCCTTTTGCATTCCGGCTGCCAAGCCTTCCGCTATCGGCATACCTACTTCATCTCTGAATAATCTTGACGGTGAATGAATCTTCGCTTTCGCTTTTGCTGCCCTATTGGCTTCTGCTACCAGTGCGTTTGCTGCTGATTTAACGGAACCCAGTGCTGCACGCAGTCCTGCTGCAAGTCCTTCACCTAAAGATCTACCGATGCTTCTCAGTGATCCTCCGGATGCACCGCTCTTGGCCATATCTTTCAGTGCTTTACCTGCCTGTTGTGCAGCTCCGCTTTGCCCGCTTACTCCGGAACCATATGTAGAGCCCATGCTCCGGCCCTGACCGCTCAGGCTTCCTCCGGATGCGCCGCTCTTGGCAGATTCCTTGACCTTGCTTCCTGCGGTCTTCGCACCGCCTGCCTGTCCGGACAGCCCCTGATTGAAGCTCTGACCGGCTTTCTTTCCGTCTGCCTTTGTCTGTCCCGGGGTCTTCCCTGTTTCATCTTTGACTGCATTCGTCAGCTGTTTTGCTGCCTGCTGTGCTGTGACGGTTCCTTCACGCATGCCCTGCGCGAGGTTGTCTGATGTTTTCTTTCCGTCTCCTACAGCGCGGTTCGCAGCGTTGTCAAACTTGATCAGCGCTTCCAGTTCTGATACCGTCGTCGGTATCACATACTTGCCGGAATTGATTCCGTCTTTGACAGACTGCGGGATCTGGATGCCTGCCGCCTTCGCGTCTGCTGTCAGCTGCTTCCATGCTCCCGAGTTCTTTGCCGCCTGGTTCTGCCACTTTGTGGCATCTATCAGAGCCGTGGACATCGAACTGTTGTACTCGTCTAATGCTCTTTCGGATTCTCTCATCTGATCCTGCAGAGTTTTTGCTGTCTGCTTTTCTGAATCGCTCAGGCTGTTCCATCTCTCTTTGAGCTGGTTATAATTCCTCTGTTCATCAGACGCCTTCATCTGCTGCTTGACGTACTCTTCGAGCGCCGCCTTCGCGTTCTTCTGATAGGCTGCCGCCATGGCTTCTTCTTTCTGCGCCTGGATCTTATCTCTGATTGCCTGTGTCGTCTGATTCAGTTTGTCTTTCTCTGCGTCGTATGTGAGGTTCAGATCTTTGACAGAGCTGTTGAGCTTATCCACATACGTTTGCATGAGTTCTTTCTGAGCATTTGTCTTGTCTTCCACGCCAGCAAGTTCATTCAGTTTCTGCAGATAGAAGTCTGATTCCTTGGCTTCACCTTTGATCGCGTCTATCTCTTCCTGGCGTGCTTTTGCGTGCTCCTGCACTTTCAGCGTTGCTGCATGTGTAGATTTGTATGTGTCTACCATGGCTTTCGCAATCAGTGCAGCGCCTGCAGCTGCTGCCACCCATGGAACTGCCTTCTGTGCAGCGCCCAAGAGCTTCGTCGCTACTGTTGCCTCTCCTTCAACTACCGTCATCGCTGCGATCGCACCCTTGGCCGATGCTATTGCCTTAACGCTGCCGCTGAATGCTTTCGCCATACCGCCCGTTGCCAGAAGGAGCGGACCTGCCGCCCCCGCCATCAGTCCAATCTTGACCGCTGCGTCTTTTCCTCCGGCAGACAGGTTGTTGAACCAGTTTGTCAGGTTCTGTGCCGCCTTTACTGCTTTCTTGGCCATCGGCACGAGAGTATCTCCAACGGATATGGCCAGTTCCTGCATCTGTGACTTCAGGATCGTGACCTGACCGCCCAGGTTGTCCTGCATCGTTTCTGCCATCTTCAGCGCTGCGCCATCCGAATTGTCGATGGCATCGGCCAGCTTATTGAAGTCTGAATCGCTGGCATTTATGATCGACAGGAATCCGGACATCGCGTTCTTGCCTGCAATGGTGGATGCGATCTGCGTCTTCTCGGTCTCCGACAGATCCGCCATGCCCTTGCGCAGATCCACCATGACGTCCCGGAACGGTCTTGCCGTTCCGTCGGCGTTCGTCATCTCCACGCCGATCGACTTCATCGCTGCGCTTACCTGTTTGGTCGGCGCTGCCATCCGTGAGATCGTAGATCTGAGCGCGGTACCTGCCTGAGAGCCTTTGATTCCGGCGTTTGCCATGAGTCCTGTCGCCAGTGCCACATCTTCCATGCTGTACCCCATGGATCCGGCTACCGCTGCCGCGTATTTGAATGTTTCTCCCATCATGGAGACGTTCGTGTTCGCGTTGGATGATGCAGCCGCCATGACGTCTGCCATGCGTCCTGCATCTTTTGCGGAGTAACCGAGCGCAGTCAGTCCGTCCGTGACGATGTCTGACGTCGTCGCAAGGTCTTCTCCGGATGCCGCCGCAAGGTTCATGATACCGTCGATGCCGGAGAGCATGTCTTTGGTCTTCCAGCCGGCCATGGCCATGTAGTTCATGGCTTCAGCCGCTTCAGACGCGCTGAACTTTGTCTTTGCGCCCATCTCCCGGGCCTTGTCTCTCAGCAGGTCGAACTCTCCGCCTGTTGCACCGGATACGGCCTGTACTTTCGACATGGAAGAGTCGAACTCTGCTGTCGTCCTGACAGCCAGACCGCCCAGCAGCCCTGTCGCGATGCTCAGCCCGCGCAGTGAATTACCTGCTGCAGTGGCCTTCTGGCCGTACTGTTCTATCCTCGCCGCTGCGACACCTATTCTGGAGCTTTGTACAGCAAAACGCGCCTGCTCAGCTGCAAGCTCTTTCAGGCGCGCTTCCGTTTGTGTTATTTCTCTTTGCAGTCTTCTGAACCCGGCCGAGTTCTTTTCTGTTGCTCCGGATGCAGATGCCCTCTGCAGTGCTGCGCGAAGTTCCTTGAGGTTCCCTTCGGTCTCTTCCACGCTGGCACTCAGTAGTTCCATTTTCTGCCGAATGAGCGCAGTATTCCCCGGATTCATCTTCAGCAGCTGGCTCACCCTCTTCAGTTCGCCCTGCATCTGATTTATCGGCCTGTTCAGCTTTGTCAGTTCCTTTGACAGTTTCGAAGTGTCGCCTCCGATTTCGACTGTCAAACCTTTGATGTTCCCTGCCATTTTTTATTCCTTTAGAGCCGATCTATATCCGCCTTCGTGGCGATGATCGGATACTCATAATCGTCGTTCTGTCGTTCGATAAACATGTCGTTTATCATTCCTATTGAGAGAAGTTCCAAGTCAGAAATAGCAATACCCAGCTGCACACACCGCAGCATGAACAGCGGGGTATTCATCTCTCGCGCTATTTCTCTGATTCTTTTTTTGGCTTTGCCGTTTCCTTCTTCTCTGCATTCCAGAGCTCTATCACATCATCTATCATGTTGTAGATGGTGCTCGGGTCTTCAAAGGATCCCAGCCACTCGATGATGTCGTCCGGTATGCCGTTCGGATCAGCGTGCTTCGCCATGGCATATGCCACATTCTCAAAAACAGCCATGGACTCTGCTTCCAGCTCGTCCGGATCTTCAATGGTCGCGAGCAGATTGATGTCTCTGAAGATATCCCTGTTGAACCACAGTCTGTAGATCCTCGGCAGAGCCCCGGATGTTTTCAGTTTGATTTCTTTCTCGCCGATTTTAACCGTCTTTTCCATTCCGTGACCTCCTGTCTAACTGCTATGCAGATGGTGCTGCAGATGCAGCGTACTCGTATACGCTCTCGTACCACGCATTCAGGACTGTTGAGGTTGTGTCGTCAGTTGTCTTTGCTCTGACTCTTCCATCGGATCCCGGTGCGCATGAGATCGTGATCGTATCTGTCTTCGGTTCTACCGTGTCTTCCTTGGTCTCTGCTTCGACCTTTGGTCTGGAAGCCGTGCAGTTGTAGAACCAGAACTTGATCACGCCATCGTCGGTATCGACGTCGAATCCGAATGCAAATTCGACAGGATTTGCATCCGCGTCTTCCCACAGGACATGGTTCGCATCTTCTGCTTCGCCCAGGATCGCCTTTCTGAATGCGTCCGGGATCAGAGCGAACTCTACGTCGCCTTCATATCCGCCGTTTCCGCCGGAGATGTAGTACTTGATCCCATCGGCATAGAACGGAGTCAGCTCACCTTGAGGCTCCAGGGATGCGCTGACCGCACCCGGAATCGCTACCGGTGTCCCCCATCCGCTCTGTGTCTTTGGCGCATAGTGTGCGTTTTTGATGTTAAACTTGACTTTTGCTGCCATATTTATACCTCCATTTCGTAGACAATGCGGGTGCATGCCTCATCGTCTTCCTCAAATTCTTCCTTCTGCCAAAAAGTGAAACCGAGCGCGGCTTCCACCAGCGCTTCGGTATCCGGGTCCTTTTCTTTCGTGAACAGCTGCACCTGATAGTGATCTATCTTCTGGTGTACCAGCCCGTCTGCTCCGAAGTTGTTGCTCCTGTCGAAGAAATACACCAGGAACGGCATCTCCGGGACATCTGATTCATCGAATGCCCTGTATGCCACCTGCAGACCCGTAGTCTGCAGCTGCTCGTACAGTTCTCTTTCTGTCATGACAGTTCCCTCCTGATATCTTCTTCCAGCTTCTTGTTCGCAGCCTGCTCCGCTCTTCCGATGTGCGGACGCGCTCCACCGGTGCCTAAGACCTTGCCGTGTGCGATCATGACGTGGCCGTGTTCCAGCAGATGCGGAAGCCCAGGCTTTCTACTGTAGATTGTGATCTCCATCGCATGATCCGTCAGCTTCGTCTGCTTTGTGGCCCAGCTGTTTTTGTATCCACCCGGACCTTCCGGCGCTCCGGCCGATATGTCACGCTTGCATTTATTCGCAACTCTGCGGACGACCTTCTTCACATCTGCTGTCGATTCGCGTTCGTACTCGTCCAGAATGTCCGTAATGGCGTCAGCAAGTCCGTCAATCGTTACTTTCATAGATGCCTCCCTTCTCTTCCAGATAGAGCTCGATGTCGTCCCCTGCAATGTATGTCCGATAGATCCCGTATCGCATGCCGTTATACTCGACGATCTTTTCGCCCATGTAGTTGACTCTCGGAGTGGTGAGACAGACGGCGGCGTTGATCCCGCGCCGTCCGGCTTCTCTCCACTCTGTTCCAGTTACGGATTTTTCAAAGACGTAAATCTGGCGAGCTGTTTCAGTTGAGACCGGGACCCCGATCTCGTTCCTGGATATCGTTTCTGCTATCAATTTCGCAACGCTGCAGCTCATGCTATTCCTCCTCTGCCTTCATCTTCTCTGACAGGAGCCGGTTGTTCAGCATATAGCGCAGCATCCTGGACATAGGCACATTCTCCTTGCGCTTTCTGGCCAGCCATGCCGCATACGTTTCGACCAGCATCCCGTCTTCTGCGGACTCCGTCAGTGTGATCCCTTCTGTTTCGATGTTCTTCTTCGCGAGAAGAATGAAATTATTCAGAAGGTCATCGTAGGCGTCTACACTGATCTGCAGATCTGTTTTTAAAATTGTCAGAATCGTACTGTTATCCATTTCACTTTTTGTCCTTTTTGGTTATCTTTGTTTCGTTGACCGTTTCAACGAACTCTCCGGCAGACTTGATCTCATTGAGGCGCTTCTTTGTTACCTCCATGATCTCTCCCGCTTTGTGCAGATCTCCGGTGTGACGGTCAATGAAATCATTCGTTACTCGAACTTTCATTTTTTGTCTCCTCTCTGCATCATACTTCCGGCGTGTATGTCACCGTCACTTCGTATTCCGTCGTGTTCGTCGGATCATCTCTGTCTGCTACTGTGATAGTGAGCGTATTCTCGCCTTCGGACCACGTTGCGCTCTGTCCGCTTTCGACTTCCGCTTCTCCGTTCATGATCGTTACGGTATCGCCAGGATCTGTTGCTACCGCAGTTACCTTGTTGGTCGCATTAGATGTGGCTACCGCATATTCAAGTACGGCCGGATCAAATGCTGGAGTTAGTGTCAACGTCCCTATCGCCAGCGAAGATAGGGACGTTACTCCGGGTCCGAGCCACCCATCTTGATCGCTGCGAGCTTCTGTGCGTTCTCTACTGCCGCATCGAACTCAGTCCATCCAACTACGCCGACCGCGTGCTGTGTTGCGAATCTCTCTTCGAGCACCTGGATCTCCAGCTCTTCGCTGAACTTCAGCGCCAGTCCGGACAGATCGCCGTATACGACAGCCAGGTTGTTCTGGGTGCCCATGGCAGGCATTGCGTCAACTACATATACCGGCTTGCCGAGCAGCAGTCCTGCGTATTCTCCGGTGATGTCGTTGTTCAGCAGATATCTGCCTTCCTGGTCCTTCAGAGTTCTGATCTGCGTTCTTGTAGCTGATGCCATGAGCCATACCGCATTCTGCTGGTATGCGTCCGGAATCGCGCACTGCAGCTTGATCAGGTCGTCGGCCGTTACGCTTGACTTGTATGTTCCTGTTACGAGCTGTGTGATACCGGTCAGCATTCCATCCGCCTTATTGGCTGATCCATTGATCGCTTCCTGATCGATGAAGGCTCTGAATGCTTCCGCCATCTGATCTTCTACGAACGGAACTACGTCAACGTCGGTGTTGTTGACCAGGGTTCTTCCGATCTTGGCCAGTGCGCCTGCCAGGTATCCTGTCAGATCTACTGAGTCAAAATCTCCGGAGCTTGCTTCGAGCTCAGTGAAGTCTGCAGCATATGCCGCGTTGATCACATGTGAGCTGGATGCCGGATAGAACGGGATCGCCAGGGTGCCCTTGACCGGGTATCTGTGTGCCTTCTCGAAGATTGGTGAAATGTTCGCGATCTTTGTCACGATTTCATCTGCGATTGTCTTCGGGATGATGTCTCCGTTATTGCCCTTCGCCATGTTGTAGTCGGATCTGACTTCCTTCTTGCCGCGGATCGCATCTGCGAATGCTGCCCTCTGTGCCTTGATCAGGTCTTTTTCTTCCATCTGTGGTACCTCTTTCTCTCTCTTTTCAGCAGCTTCCTTCTGCTTTCTCTCTTCCTCCGCGAGCTCCGCTTCAAGTCCGGCGACTTCCTTTTCAAGCGCCGTTCTTTCGTCTTCGTTCGCGCCTTTTTCTGTTTCGAACTCTGCGACTGCCTCCTCGACCGCTTTCTTCTCTTCATCGGTCTCGGCAGCTTCGATATCAGCTTCCAACTCCGCTTCACGAGTGTTCAGTTCCTCTGCCTTTGCCTGTGCAGCTTCCATCATCTTCTTTTTCTCGTCGAGCTTGCGCTTGAGCATCAATACTTTCAGTGCCATCAGTTCTCTCCTTTCAGTTTTTTCAGTGTTGCCTGTTTCCAGGCTTCGTTTGCCTGCTCCCTGCGCTGCTTGCGGATCACCTCAGCATCGCGCTGTCTGGCGCTTACTTCGGTCTCCTCGTATGCCGGGAACGTGCACACCGAAACTTCGTACAGCTTCACTTCTCTGATCGTCCAGTGGATCGAACCATCATCGCTGATTTCGGTCTCTTCTCTGATGATCTCGAATCCGAAGGAACACTGATCAACGTCTCCCCGCTTCACACGTTCGTAGAGGTTCATGGCATCCTGATCGTTCGGATTGATCAG
>JAFRVY010000056.1 GCA_017438285.1 Bacillota bacterium | reverse complement strand
TCCTGAGCCAGGATCAAACTCTTAATGAAAATGTATCCTAAGAGCCGAAGCTCTTTAGATCTGTCTGATCTTAAACTCAGACGCTATGCGTCTCTAATTCATATCCTGAATCATTGCTGTTTAAGAAATTGTCGGAAACCTTGCCTCACCGATCTTGGTGTGCTCGGTTTCAATCAAAATATTATTTTGACTCAAATTTCTACACTATGAAATTTTCAATGTTCACGGGGGCGCCTGCCCCCTGCCCACTTGTTCGCGAGCTTTTTCATTCTATCCCAATCACCCTCCCTTGTCAACAACTTTTTTTAGTTTTTTTATGTTTTTTTCAAGGCCCCATTTCAGGCCTTTGCAAGGCCGCCTGATCCTCTTCTAAAAGATTCACGCGTCCCGGCAACCAGGGAACTGGCGAATGCTTTAATCACACCGCTATGTGTGCACTCACTGCACTTGTACCGTGCCTCCGCAGCCAGTGTGATTGGTTCCGTATCCGCATCCCCTCATATGCCCCTATATATATAATGTAGAAAAAATACCGAAATCAGTTCTCTTTACCGCTCTATCACGTTAGTGTCTGATTGCAATTGCTGGGTTTTACCGATTATTAACAAGTGTTATGTACTGTATTAAATAATTGACTTTATTATGACATTTCATTATAATAATTGTGATTGGGCACTAGGTGGTGTATATAGTGCTCGTTCGCACTTATCTAAATTTACGTATTATTGTAAGGAGGAATTATTTATGGGTAGAAAAATACCTATGTGGCAGTGCCTCCTCGCTATCATCGCAATGGTCGTGTTCCTGTTCTGGAACGTAATGTTCGATGATGGAGGAGAAGCACATGTTGGTCTGATTCTGGCAGCTTGCGTAGCTGGCATTATCGGAGCAGCTAATGGCTGGAAATGGAGCTACATGGAACAGGGTATCCTGGCTGCTATTAACAGATCCATGCAGGCTATGCTGATCCTGGCAGTAGTAGGTGCCATGATCGCTTCATGGAAGGCTGGCGGAGTAATTCCGGCAATGATGTTCTATGGAATCAAGGTTATCTCACCTTCGATCTTCCTGTTCACAGCTTGCCTGCTCTGCTCAATTGTATCACTGGCAACTGGTTCATCATGGTCCACAGCTGGTTCCATGGGTGTTGCTCTGATCGGTATCGGAACTGCACTGGGATTCCCTAATGCAATGACTGCTGGCGCAGTAGTATCCGGCGCATACTTCGGAGACAAGATGTCACCGCTGTCAGATACAACTAACCTGGCACCTGCAGTTGCTGGTTCCAATCTGTTTGACCACATCAAGCACATGATCTACACTGTTGCACCATCATGGTGTATCGCTGAAATCGTGTACCTGATTCTGGGCTTCACTCACAAAGGCGGAAGTGCAGACACTTCAATGGTTGATATCTTCCTGACATTCATTCAGGCAAACTTCACATTCAACGTTCTGTTCTTACTGCCTCCAGTATTCGTAATCGTTGCTGTTATCGTCAAGATGCCGGCACTTCCTGCTCTGATCGCAGGTGTATTCCTCGGCATTCCGTTCATGCTCTTCCAGGAAGGCATCAAAGTTCTTCCTACTGGAGGACCTTCAAACTTCATGTACATCCTGAACAATGGATTTGGTGATGACATGCTGATTGCTCCTGATGCAGCACCAGACGCTGATCCGGCAGTAGTAGAAAACCTTGTTAGCCTGCTGACCGGCGGTGGCCTCCAGTCCATGATGTGGACTATTTCCCTCATCATGATGGCAATGTGCTTCGGCGGTATCGTAGACGTTACCGGTATCATGGGCAACCTGGCTGCAGCAATGCTGAAGCTGGCTAGAGGAACTAGAGGCGGACTGGTAATCATAACAGAACTGTCATGCGTATTCGTAAACGCTATCTGCTGCGACCAGTACCTGTCAATCATTCTGCCTGGCAGAATGTACAAGGAAGCATTCGAAGACAGAAGACTGGCTCCAAAGAACCTGTCAAGATGTCTGGAAGATTCTGGTACAATCACTTCAAACTTCTTCCCTTGGAACACTTGCGGAGCAACAATGAGAGGATTCCTTGGCGTAAACAGTGCGTACATTCCATTTGCTGTACTGAACTACGTTAACCCACTCGTTTCCATGTTCTATGGCGTATCCGGAATCACTATGGTAGAGATGACTGAAGAAGAATATCAGCACATCCTCAACCAGAGAGAAGAAGACAAGAAGGCTGCTCTGGAAGCTTCAGAAGCTTAATCAATCAGCCGCACAAACAAAACACAAAGTATGCGTATACACCAGAAGACGGCGCCATTTGGCGCCGTCTTTTTTTCTTTCAATTGAAAAGACAATCCAACTATGTTACTATAATTCAAGTAATATGATTTGGAGGGAACAATAATGTCATTCAGAAACAACGGTCACAAACGCGATCCAAAATACCTGGTCAGTTCGATCTTCATGCTGATCATTGGTTTGCTTTGCCTGTATTGGGCAGCGGAATCACACTTCAGCACGACATGGTCTTTGGTTGTCGGTGCGATCGTGACATTCTTGGCAATCCTCATGTTCAAGAATGCAAACGAGCAATAACAGCAAATCAAAAGCGCCGGATATATCCGGCGCTTTTTTATACCTTCATAATGATCTTCAATCTCTCCGATACGGCTCCCGCTTCCATTTCCTCGCGGTCGATCACTGCGATCCCAAGCTGCGCAGCTCTGTGCCTGATCGCCGAAACACAATGGTCGGATGTCGCGATGACAGCCTTTGCGCCTTTGCCGCCGAACCTGTCTCTAAGAATCGCCAGCTCGTTTAGCGCCTCCGTTTTGACTTCTGTCGCCTTGCAGCTGATGAACATCGGAATGACGCCGCGCGTCGCCACGACGTCGATCTCATTGCTGACACTGTCACGTCCGCGGGTACCGTCCCAGTCCACAACTGCGGAACTGACTACATCCTTGAAAATGCCGGCATCTATGCACTTCTTGTACATATACAGCTCCAGCACACTTCCCACATCGCGGAGCCATGCTCTCACATTCAGATCCGCAAAATCAAATTCCACACTTTCCTCCGGCACGATTTTGAGACTGGAAATGAAACCGATCTGCTGCAGTTCCTCGAGGAGCGCAGGGTTGGCTTTGACGCGGCTTCCCCGCTCGCCTTTCTGCGTGTAGGCGCCTTTGACGTGCGTCGTAATTTCTTCTTCGTAAGCGACCTGTGAGATCCTCTGCAGGAACGTGATCTCATTCGGCCAGCGTCTTCTGTGCCTCAGGAACACCTCAAAGAACGCATCGAACTTATCCATATAATCAGCGAGGATCTTATTGTCCACTCTGCCTTTGCGCATTTCACCGCCGGCCATGCGGAAGAATTCTTCCACCTTGTATTCCAGATCGCACGGCAGGTCATCCGCAAAAGGCGCGTTGCTGATATTGTAGAACCTGTTCTTTTTTCTCGAATAGGTGAAGACAGGCGTGCCGGTCTCCTGACAGAACATCCCTGCGCCAAAGAGCGCTGCGTCCGTTCCGCCGGTCACATCCACAACGCAGTCCTCGTACCTGGCTGCGATTTCCTGCAGCTGCTGGTAGATCGTGTCCGCCTTGTACATGCTGCACTCCATGAAATGAAGTCTGACCTGCAAGCCTCTGGTGTGAAAGAATGCCTTGAGTTTCTCCTGCCCGCGTTTGTCCTGCGCGATTTCTGCAGGGCAAAGGAACACGATATCCTCCGGCCGGAAAGTCTCCGGACCGATGACGTTCTCAATTGCTCGCTCGTCATATATTTCAATCAGTGTTTTCATAATGTCGTCCTCAAAATATCAAATACTTGTCTTTCGAGTACCATTGTACCACTTTATGCTGCTCATTTTTCCTGTCTGTCAAAATTTCTGTCTCCAGAGGGTGCTCTGTGATCATCAACGGAATCCGCTCGAGGATCTTTGGCTGTCGTTCAAGCTGGCCCGCTGATGAAGCCATGACATGTCTTCCGTCCTCGCTCATTTCATCGGACCAGGCGATCATCTGTACCCCGGCTTCTGCAAAAGCTTCCGCCGCCTGTCGGTTCATCACATTTAATCCGTAATCTCCATACACCTTCACGCCTGCGCTCTGGAACCGTCTGATCCATCCGAGATTGCCTGTCGCAATGCCGCAGTCCTTGACCTGCCGGCAGATGTCTTCAAAATGCTCCTCAATATATCTGTCCAGATTGCCTTTGCTTACATTTAATATATATGGAATGGCATCCTCACGGTCGCCCTTCATGAACAGTTCGAGAGGGACAAGTCTGGTCCGGCCTAACTTGCCGCCCGCAACCCGATCTGCTCCGCCTGAGCCTCTCTCCTTTTCCATACGGCTCTTCGTCTCCTCAACGACCGCCGTTATTTCTTCTTTTGTAAGGGTCTCCCGGTTTACTTGCCGTCTTACTGCCAGCAGTTCCTCTACCGCCCTTCTTCTCAATCCGTTGACGACGGAAATCGGGATCATCGGGTTGCCGTCGATGTCCACATCGATTCGGCCCGCTTCAAAAGGTGTACTGCCTAGCTTGGCAAGCTGCGCCGACAGCCTTTCCGGGTCTGCAGGTCTGTTCAGCGCCTGCTCAAGGATATCTTCACCTCTGACAACAGCCGTTGCGCCGCCGGCTCTCATCTGAAGCCGCGGCACCGCTCCTTCCGCTGCAACCAGCCGCATATCTACGCGATTTGCCGGAAGCACCGCCCTGCCGTCAACCTCTTTGCCCTCGGCATTTTCTCCAAGGGCGCGTTCTATCAGTGCGCGGTCCGTAACCTTCCTGACCTCGTCGCCTACTTCGACAGCGCCTTTGAAATCGCCGATTCTGACAATGCCCTTTCCGAGATTCTTCACATATGTTACAACGTTATCCGTCATCGGCAGTTCAACGCCGTCGCCCAAAGCAATCGTGTCACACTCCGCGCCTCGCGTATCCACATCGATCAGCGTACGGGCGCGGTCCTTTTTCACATCCTGCAGGCCGACCACGCGTCCGGCATATAGGCCCTGGTTCTTTGGACTGCTTCCCGAAAGAATTTCCTCTCCCGGATTACCGTAGAGGTATCCTTTTGTGAAATCCCCTCTGTTGAAAATCTGCCGCAGCATCTTCATGTCTTCCGGATCAACGGCATACGCGTCTTCCCGTCCGCATGCTGCAAGCTGCTCATACTTATCCAGATACTTCCTGTATATCCTGGTTACGACCGCCACGTATTCCGGACTCTTCAGCCTGCCTTCGATCTTGAAGGAATCCACACCCGCCTTAACAAGGGCCGGGATATCCTCAATCAGACAGAGGTCCTTCGGACTGAGAGCGTAACTTGAACGTCCGCTGTCGTCCGTATAGAGAAGCCTGCAAGGCTGCGCACAAAGGCCGCGGTTACCGCTTCGGCCGCTTGGCAAACCGTCTCGGTTCCTGCCGCTCGGCAACCTGTCTCGACTTCGGCCGCTCGGCAGGCCTTTGCCGTTCTTCGAACCGCCGCCGACTCCAAGCAACCTGCTCATCTGGCACTGCCCCGAGTAGCACATGCAAAGCGCCCCGTGGACAAAAATTTCGACCTCCATATCGAGCTCGTGACAGGCTGCGGTCATTTGCCCGATTTCATCCAGCGTGAGCTCCCTCGCCGGAACGATGCGGCAAAAGCCCATCTCTTTGGCGAGGTCTGCAGCCCATTTGTTGTACACCGTCCCCTGCGTGGACAAATGCATCGGCATATCCGGCAGATACTTTTTGATGAGTCGCGCGATACCCATGTCCTGAATGATCAGGCCATCCGCACCCTGCGCGTAAAGCTCAGCCGCGTAGGCAAAAGCCTTTGCGAGCTCCGTATCCTTGATCAGCGTGTTCAGTGTCACGTAAACCTTGACGCCCCGCTCATGACAGTAGTCAATGACCGCCTTCATGTCATCGCCTCTGAAGTTGTCGGCTTTCATGCGCGCATTAAAAACAGAGCCGCCTATATAGACGGCATCTGCTCCATTGTTTACTGCTGCTTTGAGCTGCTCCCAGCCGCCGACCGGCGCCAGGAGTTCCGGTGTCTTGTTCAACTTACACCTCGTTTATTTCTTCACCTTAAATGATGACTTCAGGCCAACGATCTTGTTAAAGACCTTCTCGTCCGCCCCTTCGCCGCACAGCTCGCTGTCTGCGATGTAATAACCTTTGCGGAAGAACTGGAATCTTTCACCAGGCTTCGCTTCTCCGAGCAAAGGCTCAGCATAGCCCCATGTATCCTCCAGGGAATCCGGATTCAGCTGCATGTCGCCGTTCTCGTCTTCGACCATCAGATAGTCATAGTTTCTGATGCGGATCTTAACTGCTGTAGCGGCATCCACCCAGTGAATCGTTCCCTTGACTTTGCGGTTTGCACCTTCCGTTCCGCTCTTTGTGTCAGGATCGTAAGTGCAGTGCAGTTCTTTGATGCTTCCGTCTTCGTTCTTGATCACCTCATTGCAGGTGAGGAAGTAAGCACCCTTGAATCTGACTTCGTTTCCAGGGAAGAGTCTGAAGTACTTCTTCGCAGGAACCTCCATGAAGTCATCTCCGTCGACCCAAAGCTCTCTGCTGAACGGTACCATACGGTTTCCCATCTCAGGAACTTCGCGGTTGTTTTCTATTTCCATCATCTCGGTCTGACCTTCCGGATAGTTGGTGATCACGACCTTGATTGGGTTTTCTACGACGTTTCTGTTCTCGACCTTCGTCTTCAGATCGTCACGTACGCAGGATTCGAGGAGTGCCACGTCGACTGTGGAATTGGCCTTTGCGACGCCGATTCTCTCGCAGAAGTCTCTGACTGCCTCCGGCGTATAGCCTCTTCTCCTGATGCCTGCGATGGTCGGCATTCTCGGATCATCCCAGCCGTCGACCTTACCTTCGTCGACCAGGGCCTTGAGGTATCTCTTGGACATGATCGTGTTGGTGATGTTCAGGCGGGCGAATTCAATCTGCTGCGGCGGCGTCGGCCACTTGCCAACCGCCTGCAGTACCCAGTCGTACAAAGGCCTGTGGTCCTCGAACTCCAGCGTGCAGATGGAGTGGGTGATGCCTTCGATGGCATCCTCAATCGGATGGGCGAAGTCGTACATCGGATAGATGCACCACTTGTCCCCAGTATTGTGGTGGGACGCATGGGCGATTCTGTAGATGACAGGGTCGCGCATGTTGATGTTCGGCGATGCCATGTCGATTTTGGCTCTCAGAACCTTCTCGCCGTCGGCGTATTTGCCGGCCTTCATCTCTTCGAACAGCTGGAGGTTCTCCTCAACACTTCTATTTCGGTATGGAGATTCCTGACCCGGCTCGGTCAGGGTTCCTCTCGTCGCCTTTATTTCCTCGGCAGAATAATCGCATACATAGGCCAGCCCCTTCTTGATCAGGGTGACGGCGCAATCGTACATCTCATCGAAATAGTCGGATGCCCAAAGTCTTTCCGCCCAGCTAAACCCAAGCCACTTTACATCTTCTTCGATGGAGTCAACGTACTCCGTATCCTCCTTGACCGGGTTTGTGTCGTCATACCTGAGATTGCATCCACCGTTGTATTTCAGGGCCGTCATGAAGTTCAGGCATATGGACTTCGCGTGTCCGATATGCAGATATCCGTTCGGCTCCGGCGGGAATCTGGTCAGGACTTTGTCCCCGTACTTCTGGTTTTCCAGGTCCTTGTCGATGATGTCATGAATAAAGTTTGTCATTTCAATTGTTTCTGCCATTGTTAGCTCCTTATATATCAATAATATCCGTTATTATACCACACAATTATTCGGCCTGCTCGGCTCTCTCGTTCATCAGTTTGGATTCCTTCATCTTCGCGACGATCGGCAGCTCGATGGCTGTCAGAATGACGATGCCCACCATCGGGATCACTACGGAACCGGTGCCCGCGCTGATTGCTTCAAAGAGCATTACAAAGAGCACGCCGGAGATCTGTCCGCTGAGCAGAATCATGCCCAGAGAGGTTCCTTCCTGCGCAGGATATCCGACTTCCGAACTGTGCTGGAACAGGATCGGTGCCACGCCCATGATGGAGAATCCTGAGAGCGCTGCGATCACAACGAGCACCGGGAAGCTTCCGATGAAGGTCAGTCCCAGATAAAGCGGGATCAGAATTGCAACCGCCGTAAACAGGAACTTGATTCTGATGCCGACCTTGTCGGACAGGATCGGCAGCAGGATCGCACCGATGACGCCGGCAACAACAAATGCCGCGCCGATAATACCCGCTTCAGCAGATGTGATTCCACGCGGAATCAAAATCGATTCGATCAGCGTCAGGATCGTATTGAAAATGCCAATGGAGATGAACGCACAGATCAGCGCCAGCAGATATGCCTTGTTCTTCAGGAGTGATGTGATCGCCTTTCTGCTGAAGTCCTCTCTCTCATAGGCCGGTCCCGGTGGCGGGACAGCCGGTTTCTCTTTGATGAAAATGAGGACGGCCGCCATGGACACAAGGGCGATGACCGCGTATATATACAGCATCGGCTTGAGGCCCATGGACTCGACCAGGATCGGTGAGAGTACCATCGGAATGGCAAATCCCGCATACTGCGCCATGGTGAGCAGTCCGTCGGCTGTCGCTCTCTCTTCGAACGGGAACCAGTTGGCTGCCGCCTTCGTTGTGATGTTGAGGAGGAACGGCTGTCCGCAGGCGACGAGGAACTGCGATATGATGACGATCGTAAAGCTTCCAGCAAAGGCTGCCCGGGTAAATCCGAAGATTCCGGTGAGAAGCGCTCCGATGACCAGAGACCTCTTGAACCCGAACCTGTCGATAACATAGGCTGCCGGGAAGCAGAACACGATGAACATGATCATGTAACTGGTCGCCAGCATGTCGACAGCAAAGCCGCTGACCCCGTAGTGCTCAGCGATGATGCTGGCGATCGGCGAAAATGTCAGCCACATCATCTCCGTGGAGATGATGATCGGAATCGCTGCGATCAGAATGACCCAGCGATAGGACGATACATTTTCCTGTTTCATTATATTATCTCCTTGAAATTCTTTTTATTTGCTTTATATAAATTCTTAAACGTAACAAAGAGTTTGTCGTAAACAGCGGCGTTTGCCGGATCCGGCTCGTAGGATCTGACAACACGTACCATCTGTTTGACTTCATCGAGACTGTCGATCTCACCAAGACCGACTGCCATCAGCGCTGCAGCGCCGGCCGCTCCTGTGTTCTGCGGATCGTCGGTCACTTCGATCCTCTTATTCAGAACATCGGCCAGAATCTGACACGTCTGGTCCGAAAGCGCGCCGCCTCCTGCGAAGCGAACGGAATCTGAAATCGGCAGCAGCTTCGCCATGGCTGTCATCTGCCACTTCAGATGCAGACATACGCCTTCGATGACGGCGTGATACATATCCGCCGCCGTGTTTTCGAGCCCCAGCCCAAAGAACATGCCCCGGGCGTTCGGGTCCTCGAAGGGACATCTGTTGCCGTGGAGCCACGGAGTAAAGATGACGCCGTTGCTTCCCGGCGGAATGTCGTCGATTTTATCCATAAGGTACCCGTAGGTACTGATTTTCTGTTCTTCTATGTCCTCAGCAAAGGTGAACTTGCTGAATAACTGGATGTCATCCATCATGATGTGGTCCTTGGCCCACTCGAAGCATTTGCCCGCCGTTTCCAGTTCGGCGAAGCAATAGAAGGATCCCTCCTTGACGCCGACGGCAGATGCGATCATTGATCCCACGTCCAGCTTTTGCTTCTCGGTGACCGTTGAGACCCACCCGGAAGTGCCGATGTATACGTGGGTGTCTCCCTCTTCGACGGCGCCTGCGCCGACTCCAATCAGCGAAGCATCTCCGCCGCCGGAGAATACCGGCGTACCCGGGATGAGCCCCATCTGCGCTGCCGCTTCCTCCGTAATGCCGCCGACCGCTTCAGTGCTGGAGACGATCTCCGGCAGATGGCGCATGTCCACGTCAAACATCCTGCACAGTTCCTCGCTGAAGCCTTCTTTGCCCTCTCGGGTGTCATAGATCAACGTGCTGAACGCACTGTCACGGGACATGGTGAACCTGCCGGTCATACGGCAGACCAGGTAATCCTTGACATCCAGCCACTTGTGCGCCTTCGCGAAGACTTCCGGCTCGTTGTCTGCGACCCATCTGTATTTCCACAGCGGGTCCTTGACGCTGGCTGAGACCGCGCCGGTGATCTTCAGGGAGCGCAAAAGCTTGCGGGCGTTCATGCCGGCGACTTTAAAGCCGTGGTTCAGGCCTTTTTTGATCTGCTCCGCGCTGCGGTTGTCCATGTAACTCATGGCGTTTCGGACCGCATGCCCATTCTTGTCGACCAGGACGAGTCCCTGCATCTGCGCGCAGAAAGATACGCCGCGAATCTCTTCCTTGTAGACGCCGGCTTCCTTCAGGAGTCTCTCCGTGGTCACGCAAATCGCATTCCACCACTGATTTGGATCCTGTTCCACACCGCCGTTTTCGAGAACATAAAGATCGTAGTCCTCCATCTCACCGTCGACGTTGATGATGCCCTTCTCCTTCGAGATGTCAAAGAGGCAGCTCTTTAATCCAGTTGTTCCAACATCATAAGCGATAACGTACATTCTATATTCTTCCTTCTATATTTATCTATTCTTCTTCCGTGTCTGCAGTCTTGAGTCTGGAATATTTCTGCAGATAGAACTGTCTCATGAAGATGCTCTCGTATCTGCCGATCGGTCTGCAGCCGATGCCGGCGAGAGCTGCCCTGCAGTTCTTCTCGATGATCATGCTTAACGCTACGCTGTCGTCCTTGGTTTCGGCGTTGCACATGGCGCCTCTCCCTTTGATGAGAATCGGCGTGTGTGATTCCTCAGCCTTTGCGATTCGTTCTTCTGCGTTTTCATCATCGTCATAGACATACATCTGCGGTCCGACCATCTGTGCGAAATCGTCCAGATAAGCCGGCAGTGTTCCCTTGTGCTGCATGTATTTGAGGATGAGCGGAGAGTCGTTCCACAGATTCTCGAAATGCGTCTCCTCACCGTTCCACGGCTGTATTCCCATGAAATCGAGGAAGTCGCCGCAGGCCTCTTCCAGCGCCCTGACTGTCTCAAAAGCTTCCTCATAGGAGTTCCCGTAGCATACGGCTCCGTGATTGCTCATGATGACCGCTTTGCCAAGGGAGTCGTTGATTGCCTCAGCGACCTTGTCCGAAACTTTGGATGTGCTCGGAAGTCCATATTCCGAACAGAGTACGAATTCCCCAATGCCGGGATACTCTTTGTTGAACTTGACTCGTCTTACTCCCATAGCGGACACCGCCGATGCGTTGTGCTGATGGGTGTGGATGATGAACTGTGCCTCCGGCTTCAGTCTGTAGATTTCCGCGTGCACCTTCTTTTCGGAAGACGGTTTGATGTCCCCTTCATAGTGCAGCGTCTCCAGATCCAGTTCGATGACTTCGTCTTCTGTCAGCGTTTCATAGTCACGTCCGCTGGCGCTGATCACGAAATGCCCTTCGTCCGTCCTGCAGCTGACATTGCCCCAGGTTCGTGCGATGAGCCCCGTGTCCCTCAGTTCCTTGCATGCTTTGACAACTAGTTTTTTTGCCTCGTTTACTTCCATGTGTTTACCCTCAAAATCTGTCAATAACTATATCTCTGCGCAGTTGGCGAATACCTTGTCAAATCTCGCCAAAACATCTTCCAGCATATCGTCTTCGTAAGCCGCGCTCGTGTAGAGTCTGCTTCCTGCCAGGGTTACGAATCCCTCTGCCATATATGCGGCTCCGATGTGTTCCATCTCGTGCTTTCTTCTGGACGTTTCGTTCAGCACGCCCGGAATCTGCCAAGGCTTGCTCCAGTCAATGGAGAAGTGCATAGTGCCGGTCGTATCCACGTGACAGATGGAGCCCTGGTTAAAGGCGACGAACGGCAAATGATATTTGTCGATGATTTCATTGACGCCCTTGATCAGTTTGTCGCCGAATTCGTTGGCCTTCTCCGGTGCATTCGTCTCTTCGAGTTCGCAGATGGTGTGATATCCGGCAACGCAGCTGATCGGTGCTGCCGCCATGGTACCGCCGATGAGAGCCTTTGGATGCTTGGCTTCTCCGCTGATTCCCGCAGACAGGTACTTCATGTATTCCGCCTTGCCGCCGATGCCGCCGGCACCCGGATAGCCGCCTGCGATGACCTTACCGAAAATGGAAATGTCCGGTTCGATGCCAAAGAAACCCTGTGCTCCCGACATGCCGATGCGGAAGCCTGTTACGACCTCGTCGCAGATCAGCAGTGCGCCGTACTTGTGCGCCAGTTCCAGACAGCCCTTCGGGAAGTCATAGTCAACAGGTCTGGTTCCGCTCTCCGGTCCGACCGGTTCGAGGAAGACCGCGGCCGTGCCGCCCTGTCTCTTGTATTTCTTCAGCTGGCTCTCTAAGCTCTCCAGGTCGTTCGGGAAGTATTCATGCGTGTATGCGAACATTTTCCTCGGAACGCCGCTTGCCTGTGTCCATTTGGAGCCCGGTATTCTGATACCGTAGGCCAGCTGATCGCTCCACCCGTGATAAGCGCCGCCCATCTTGAGGACGTGCTTGTGTCCCGTCGCGAGTCTTGCGATTCTGATGGCACCCATGCAGGCTTCTGTACCTGAGTTGAGCATACGGAACATCTGGACCGACGGAACGCAGTCGCAGATTTTCTTCGCTAGTTTGTACTCGTATTCGTGGAACAGTCCCGTAGACGGTCCGCAGGTATTCAGAAGATCGATGACCTTTTCTCTGACCTTGACCGGATTGCTGCCCAGAACTACCGGGCCGCCTGCCTGCAGGAAATCGTAATATTTGTTCCCGTCGACGTCATAGAGGAATGCGCCCTCCGCCTTATCAAAGGCGATCGGGAACGGATAGTTGAATGCCAGATTGTGCTGCACTGCGCCCGGAATGATGGCTCCGGCCATGTCCACAGCTTCTTTTGATTTCAGACACTTCTTGTTGAAGTACTCCGCTTCATACTCAGCGAGGACATCCGGCTTGATGGAATAGAGCGGGCTTTTCATCAGCTCATCCAGCTTTGCCGTTACCTCAGCCGCATTCAGATAGTTTTCTCGTTTCATTGTTCTTCCCCTTCTTTTATTTCTTGCATCAAATCCCTAAAAGCAGGGATGGAATTTACGATCGTATCGTGGGAAACGCAGTAAGCAATGCGCACGAATCCCGGACACGCGAAGCTTTTGCCCGGCACGATGAGGATGTTGTGTTCCTTGGCCTTCGCGCAGAATTCCACATCGTCTTCGATCGGTGACTTCACGAACATGTAGAAGGCGCCTTCCGGATAGACGCACTCGTAGCCTGCATCCACCAGTCCCTCGTAGAGCGCTTTGCGGTTGCGGTCATATGCTTCCACATCGGTCGTGCATTCAATGCACCGCGCTGCCACACGCTGGATCAGCGTCGGTGCGTTGACGTAACCGAGTACGCGGTTCGCGATGTTGGCCGCCTGAATGGCGTTCTCGAAGTCCGTCATCTCTGACGGCAGGACCAGATAGCCGATGCGTTCGCCCGGCAGGCTCAGGCTTTTGCTCCAGGAATAGCCGACGACCGTATTGTTGTAGAACTTCGTAACATACGGCACTTCCACGCCGTCGTAAGCCAGTTCTCTATACGGCTCATCGGAGATGATATAGATCTCGCGTCCGAATTCCTCAGATTTGTCAGTCAGGATCTGGGCCAGCTTCTTCAGCGTCTCTGCCGAATACACGACGCCCGTCGGGTTGTTCGGTGAGTTGATGATGACGGCTCTCGTTGCCGGGCCGATCATCTCCTCAAGCGCTTCCAGATTCGGCTGGAAGGTCACCGTATCCGCAGGTACAGCTCTCAATGTTGCGCCGTGATTGGCTGCGTAGTTTCCGTACTCGACGAAGTAAGGCGCAAAGGCCAGAAGTTCCTCGCCCGGATCGACCAGCGTTTTGATCGCCACATTGAGTCCGCTTGCCGCGCCCACCGTCATGATGATGTTCTCCGCGGTAAAGGCGGTTCCGTGCAGTGCGTTCAAATGCTCTGCCACTCTCTGCCGCACATCCTGATAGCCGCTGTTGCTGTTGTTGTAGCCGTGAACAAAGAGCGAGTCCTCTTCCTCGAGGATATCGCGGATCGCCTGGTTGACTTCTTCCGGCGCCGGCACGCTCGGGTTGCCCAGGCTGAAATCATATACATTTTCTTTGCCATAGATCTGCGCCAGCCGGTTTCCCTCTTCGAACATGGCGCGGATGGCGGAGTTGCCCTCCACATATGGCATCATATTTTTTGCAGTCATAACAAACCTCTTTGGTATTTGTTTTAATATCTGTAGTCGAAGACTCTCGTCGACTTCTTCTCGCTTCTCGGCAGGTCTCCGACTTCTACGACCTTCGGGATAACGCCGACATTGATGACGGATTTGATCTTGTCCTTGATCTCCTTCTCCAGCGCCTTTTTCTCTTTCGCATCGGAGAGCGGCGATTCCACGAAGAGGGTGATCTTGTCTCTTCCGTTTTCGTGGTCGATGAAGATCTGATATTCGGAGCTTGCGTGTTCGATGTCTTTGAGCACATCCTCCACCTGTCCCGGGAAGATGTTGACGCCCTTGACCTTGACCATGTCGTCGGTCCTGCCAAGGATGACGTCGATTCTCGGAAGTGTCCTGCCGCATGGACAAGGAACATCATCCGGAATGATTCTCGTTAGGTCATGCGTCCTGTATCTGATCAGCGGCGCGCCCTCTTTCTGGAGGGTGGTGATGACCAGTTCGCCCAGTTCGCCATCCGGCAGGACTTTGCCCGTCTTCGGATCGATGACTTCGAAATAGAGGAAGTCGTCGAAATAGTGCATTCCCGTTTCGTATTCGCAGTTGATGGCGATGCCGGGTCCGTAGACCTCGGTCAGACCGTAGATGTCATAGAGTTCGACGCCCAGTTCATTGGCGATCCTCGCGCGCATCTTCGGACCCCATCGTTCGGATCCGATGACGCCCTTCTTCAGACAGATCTTGTCCTTGACGCCGCGCTTCTCGATCTCTTCTGCCAGAAGCAGCGCGTAGGACGATGTGGCGCAAAGCACCGTCGATTTCATGTCCTCCATGAATTTGATCTGCTTGTCCGTGTTGCCCGGTCCCATCGGGACAGCCATGGCGCCCAGTTTCTCTGCGCCAAGCTGGAAGCCGATGCCCGCCGTCCAAAGGCCGTAGCCCGGCGTGATATGGATGACATCTTCCTTCGTGATTCCGGCGATCTCGTAGCAGCGTTTGAACAGCTCCGCCCAGTCCTCGACGTCCTTCTTGGTGTACGGGATAATGCAAGGCAGTCCCGTCGTGCCGCTGGAAGAGTGGATCCTGACAACATCCTCGAGCGGAACCGCTGCCAGTCCAAGCGGATAGGCGTCTCTCAGGTCGTCCTTTTCGGAGAACGGCAGCTTCTCGAAGTCCGCCTGGGTCTTGATGCTGTCAACATCGACATCCTTGAGCCTGTCGGCGTAAAATCCGCCTGCAGCCTTAACTCTCTTGATCTGGACCTTGATCTGGTTCAGAGTTTCCTGTTTCATCTTCATACTTGAGTTCCTTTACTATTTAATGCATTCGGCGCCCATACGCAGCGCTTTCTTGTTGATATCTATCAGCTTCGGTTTCATTTTGAGTTCCAGCGCTCTGTCGACTTCCTCTATGGTGAGGTCCATCTCGCCGCTGGCGCAAAGCGCTCCGACCACGGCCACATTCAAGACCTTTGGTGTTCCGCACTCCGCGAAGATGTGGTCCACATCGATGACGCAGCACTTCCCGACCTTGCTCTTGAGATACTGCACGGCCTCGCTGCCGTCGTATCCGCTCTGTCCCAAGGCCGCCGTCACCGGCTTGACTTCTCTGTCGCAGAGGATGAGCGTTCCGCCTTCCTTGAGGTAGCTCAGGTTCGCAGCCGCTTCACCCGGCTCGAATCCGATGAGAATGTCCGCTTTGCCCCTCGGGATCATCGGAGAAGGGATCTCCTCACCGATTCGCACGTGGCTCACCACGCTTCCGCCTCGCTGGGCCATACCGATGGTCTCGGCCGTTCTGGCCCGCAGGCCCTTTTCCATGGCAGCTGCCGCGATGATTCTCGACGCCAGCACCGTTCCCTGTCCGCCGACTCCGCAGAGGAGACAGCTTTTAACCTTTTGATCAGTCATCGCTCTTCCCTCCTATGCAGCCGACCGGACAAACCTGCGCGCAAAGGCCGCAGCCCACGCATAGTCCGGTATCTATCTTTACCTGTTTCTTTCCGTTTTCTTCGTGCGGAATGAGAGCCGGACATCCGATTTCATTTACGCACCGCATGCAGCCCACACAAGCTTCGCCGACCTGCCAAGGCGCTCCATGGCTTACGATAGCGATACACGGCGACTTGAAGATGATCGCCCGCACACCTTTCTCGTGGATGGCTGCTCTGACGGCATCCACTGATTCTCTTAGATTCAGCGGGTCAACGGTTCTGATGGACTTGACCCCGATGCCCTCGAGGACCTTGCCGATATCCACAGGCTCCACGCGCTCTCCCATCATGGTGATGCCCATGCCCGGATGCGGCTGATGCCCTGTCATGGCTGTTGTCGAATTGTCGAGGATACAGAGAATCATATCCGACTGGTTGTAGACGGCGTTCACTGTTCCTGTAATGCCGCTGGCAAAGAACGTCGAATCCCCCGTGAAAGCGAAGTTGACGGTCCTGCCGTCCGCGTGGCCCAGACCCTGGGCTACCGTGATTCCCGCGCCCATGCAAAGGCATGTGTCGACCATATCCAGCGGCGCCGCATTGCCAAGGGTATAGCAGCCGATGTCACCGCAGTAGATGGCCTGGGTAAAGTCCGCTCCGTTCTTCCCTTCTTTAGCAGCCTTTTGCTCTTCGGCTACCGCGACCTTGACGGCGTAGAAGGAACCCCTGTGCGGACATCCCGCGCAAAGCACCGGCGGTCTTACCGGCAGGTCAGGAATGTCATCATATTCGCAGCATTCTATGCTGAGGTTCGTTCCTGCCACTTCGTCTATGATCTTCGAGACCAGCCCTGCGCTCAGCTCGCCGCCGGCAGGCACTGTTCCCGTTCTCTTACCTAAAATAAAATCGTCTATATCGAGGCTGATGTTACCGTATTCGTAAATCAGCGCATCTTCAATGTATGGATCCAGTTCCTCAAAGACCAGCACCTTGTCAACACCCATCAGGAACTGTCTGGCGAGGCTTGCCGGGAACGGATACGGCGTCGCGATCTTGAGGACGGTGAAGTCTTCTTCGTGTCCCGCAATCGCCTCCTTGACGTATGCATAGGAAATACCTCCGCAGGCGATGCCAACAGAGCCGTTTCCCTCGAGGGCGTTGCCGCCCAGGCCTTTGTATGAATCTCTCGTGTCTGTCAGGTACTCGGAGAACGCATCGGCCAACTCCGCCTCCCGCGCGAAAATCTTCAGTTTCGCCTGATGGGAAAGACGCGGGAAGATGACCCATTTCGAATCCTTGACGAACCCTTCGCACTCCGGCGGATTTTTGATCTCGGGAACCTCGATATCCGCGCAGGAGTGGCAGACTCTCGTGGTCGCTCGCAGAATGACCGGCGTGCCGTTTGCTTCACTGAATTCGAATGCGTCCTGCACCGCCTGAAACGCCTGCTCCGGCGTGTCGCAGTCAAAGACCGGAATGTGCGCGTATTTGCCGAAGTGTCTGGTGTCCTGCTCCGTCTGTGAGGAGATCGGACCCGGATCGTCAGCCACGTATATGACCATGCCGCCCCTGATGCCGACGTAGTTCACGCACATGACCGGATCTGCCGCAACATTGAGTCCCATCTGCTTCATGGTGACCATGCTTCTGGCGCCCGCATAAGCTGCGCCTGCAGCGACCTCTGCGCCCGCCTTTTCGTTGACGGACCACTCCACGTGAACACCGCCCGGATTGCGCTTCGCAATGGTCTCGAGCACCTCAGAAGAAGGGGTCCCCGGATAGCCGGCAACCACCTTGACTCCTGCCGCGAGAGCACCGACGGCGATGGCTTCATTTCCCATTAAAAGTTCTTTCATTTAGAGTGTTTTCTCCATTGATTTTTTACATACTCATACATAGTGTATTATAGCACAAAAAAGAGGCTGTCATCCAAGCACTTTTGGTACTTTGATGGACAGCCTCTTTCAGCGTGAGTTATTCTCTTATGATGTGTGTTTTTTATCTCTCAACGATGAGGGATGTTCCCATTCCGCCGCCGATGCAGAGAGTTGCAAGACCAGTCTTAGCATCTCTTCTTGCCATCTCATACAGCAGAGTGATCAGGATTCTGCAGCCGGATGCTCCGATTGGGTGACCAAGGGCGATTGCGCCGCCGTTTACGTTGGTCTTTTCTGGATCCAGTCCCAGGTCTTTTCTTACTGCCAGTGACTGAGCTGCGAATGCTTCGTTTGCTTCAACCAGATCGATATCTTCGATGGTCAGGCCAGCCTTTGCGAGAGCCTTCTTAGTTGCAGGTACAGGACCTACGCCCATGATTGATGGATCTACGCCGCCGGAAGCATATGACTTGATTGTAGCCATTGGCTTGATGCCCAGCTCGTCAGCCTTTTCCTTGCTCATTACGACTACTGCAGCACCTGAGTCGTTGATGCCTGATGCGTTAGCTGCTGTAACAACACCGCCGTCTCTCTTGAATGCAGGCTTCAGCTTAGCAACCTTTTCCATTGTGGATCCTCTGGTGAGGTGCTCGTCTCTTGAGAATACGATTGGATCGCCCTTTCTCTGAGGGATCGTTACAGGAACGATTTCGTCATCGAATACGCCGCCGTCTACAGCCTTCTCAGCTCTGTTCTGTGAGATTACTGAGAACTCGTCCAGTTCTTCTCTGGTGATTCCCCACTGCTCAGCAACGTTCTCAGCAGTCATTCCCATGTGATAGTTGTTGAATGCGTCCCAAAGACCGTCGTTAACCATAACGTCAGTCATCTTGGCGTCGAACATTCTTGCGCCCCATCTTGCAGCGTTCATTACATAAGGTGATGCTGACATGTTCTCAGCTCCGCCTGCTACGATGATCTCAGCATCGCCAGCCTTGATGATCTGTGCTGCCAGTTCAACTGCTCTCAGACCTGATCCGCAAACCTTGTTGATTGTGAAGCATGGAGTTTCTACAGGAAGTCCTGCATCCAGCATCATCTGTCTTGTTACGTTCTGGCCGAGTCCAGCCTGCAGTACGCAACCCATTATAACTTCGTCGACGTCTTCCTTGGCAACGCCTGCTCTCTTCAGAGCTTCTTCGATACAAACTGCACCAAGCGTTCTAGTTGGTACGTCTTTCAGAGTTCCACCGAATTTACCGATTGCTGTTCTGGCTGCGCCAACGATTACTACATCTCTCATGATTTTAATTTCCTCCTTGGTTAAATATACTTATTCTGGGTATATCTTATCATTTGTTATTATTTTAACGGCCTTGCCGGTAAAAACTTTTCAACCCCTTGCAATTGCTATGATATCATAGTTTTTACATAAATCAAGGGTTTTTGTGAAAAAAGTGTTAATTTTTTAACATACCTTTACTTCACACTATTTATTTAAAGCATCCGATGTACTTCTCGAGGAGTTTCACAGGCCTGTAGGACAGTTTCGCCTTCCTCAGATTCGGGATTCCCATGTCCTCTTCCCTGTTGATGTACTTGGCCCATGCCGCCGTGTTTTTGCAAAACTCGTTGTTGATGGCCTGGTACAGTCCCCGGAAATTGACGTTCGCCTTCTCGACATGCTCGGTGACCATCTTGTTCCCGAGTCTGCCGCCGATAGCCAGCGCCTCTATCTTGTCATCGATGAGGATCGCGCCCGCTTCATAGCCGACCTTCTCAAGATTTTGGAAGACATCTTTCATGGCTTCCTCCTCCATCTTGAGCATCTCCATTTCGGAAGGGGGAACCTCTTTTCGCTTATTGAACTCATCGATAAAACGCATGGCGTCATCGGCCATACTCGAAGTCATTTTAACATATCTGTAGTCAAAAGTCTTGTGGAAATAATTTAGATGATTCTTCTTGCCGTGAAAATCCCTGCCCTTCAGCTCGATGAGATCCTGGGTCAGATAGATGTAATCGTAGTTCGGTCTATCATCCTTCCAGGAAAGCTCCGGTACCGCATCCTTGATGATCTCAACGAGATGGAACGGCACCAGTCTCAGGCTGAATGGCTGCCCCTGTTTGTCGAAGTGTTCCTTGCACCTGAATATGGTTTCCCTCAGAGATTCCTTGTTGTACTCTCCGGTCTTCGTCAGCGGCGGAAACAGGAACGGAAGTATGATCCCGTCCTCCAGTTCCAGATGGCTGATGCCGGAGATGCACATATAGTCGCCCACGATGTCCCAGCTGAATCTGTTTATTTCCCGCCACATGTACTGGGCGGAAAAGGACAGCCCTGAGGTTTTGTATTCAAACCCGTTGAGGTACTCCTCCAGAACCGGTCTGTCCTCGATTGTGATCCGGTTGTCGAACATATACATTGGTTTTTATTCGGCTCCTTACTTAACGATATTTGAGATATCCTTGAATCCTTCGGCCTTTGAATCCTTGAGCAGTTCATAAAGGATGGACTCGTAAGTCGTCATCACCGCGCCGGCTCTTTCCATTCGCTCTGCTGCCCAGAGGTAGTCGTTCTGGCTCCTCGATGAGATGCAGTCTACCGGAACGTATACGTTGTAACCTTCGTCCAGAAGCTGCAGGACAGTCTGCTGCACGCAGATATGCGCTTCGATTCCGCACACGATGATGTTCGGCTTCTCAGCGAGCTCCAGCTGATTTACGAAATCAACGTTGTTCATGCAGCCGAAGCAAACCTTCTCGACAGGCTTGAATTCGCCGATGGCTTCGGCTACCGCCGGAATCGTCTCGCCCAGGCCTTTGGTGTACTGTTGGGTAACGATGTGCGGGATGCCGAGAACCTGCAGTCCGCTTGCCAGTCTGATGACTTTGTCCTCCAGGACTTCCTTGTTGCTCATGGCAGGCATCAGTTTCTCCTGAAAATCTATGAATACTGCAACTGTGTCTTCTCTGTTGATCAAACTCATTTTCCGATCCTCCATTCTTCCAGCAGTCCGGTTGCTTCGTGCGCCGTCATGTCAACCTTGAGCGGTGTGATCGATGCGTACCCGTCCTGCATCGCTATGACATCGATGGTGTCAGGCAGGCCTTCGTATACGACAGGCTGACCGCCGTATCGGTACATGCCTTTGTTTCCTTCGGTGCCTTTGAACCTGATGTCGTCTACATATTCCCTGTCACCGATGACAGTATACTTCACGCCTCTGATCTCCTCCTTTGGGAGATTCGGCGTGTTGATGTTGATGATGATGCGGCTGTCCCATGTGCCGCCGGTCTTCTTGATGGTATCCACGGCCAGATCACAGGCATACTCAAAGTGGCTGGCGTGATGCGTGTCGACCGACACAGCTGCCGACGGTATGTGGTGAATCGCTCCTTCCGTTGCGGCTCCGACCGTCCCCGAATAGATCGTGTCCGTTCCGATATTGCTGCAGTGATTGATGCCCGCAAAGAGCAGATCGATGTCGATTCCCCGCTCTCTGAAAAGATGCAGCCCGACGATCACGCAGTCTGCTGGCGTACCGGATGTTACAAAAGCCATCTCCGCCCCTTCGATCTCCACCTCCTCGGCGTAAATCGTTTCTCTCATGGTTATAGAGTGGCTCATAGCGCTTCGCTGTCCGTCGGGAGCGCACACAAAAACCTTGGCTCCGGCTTTCTCGTGCAAAGCCTTCACCAATTCGCGTATCCCAGTTTCGTTGATTCCATCGTCATTGGTAACAAAGATGTTCATGGTCAGTATTTTACCATAATATAGAAGGGAAATAAACCATTATTCGGTCGGTGAATTGTCTCTCACTTGGTCAGCCAGGCGTGCTGCGGCGGCAGTTCCGTCATCTCTGTAAGGTGCTTCCAGTACCGCTCCGGCATGAAGTTTCTCTGGCATCTCGGGTTCGTTCTCTGTTTGATGGCGATGTTGTCGAAGAAGGTCTTCCAAAGCCTCCTGTACTCCGCCTCCTCCATGGAAACCATCGGCACCTGGTCATCTCCAAATTCGGAGATATACCAATGCTTCTGATAGGCGATCATGGCTTTGTTCCTGCCTACGTCGCGGATGATAAACGGATCGTTTCGGAATCGGTCGCAGAAGTGGGTATGGATCAGCTCCAGAACGTCGTGTTCCGGCTCGACCTCCGCGTAGAGGATGCCGCCCTCCATGACCGAAAACCTGACGAACTGCAGCATGCGCTCCGTTTCTGCCCCAACCTTCTTCAAAACCGACTGAAAATCGTTGACGATGCTGTTGCCGTGAAGGCTTGACACACTGCTGCCTTTGCGAAAGCCCAGCACCACATATCTTAGAATGATCATCTCCTTGTCCGGGTTTCCCGACAGAAAGACTTTGTAGACGCTTCGCAGATCATAACTTGAAATCTTATCTTCTATGGCGTCGTAGACCCGCTGGGCCTTTTGCTCGTCCGTCTCAACGCGCTGATAGCCGCAGAGCAGATTCGCCTGGTAGCAGTCCTCCGTATAGATGCCGTTCGCCCGGTCCGTGTAGTAATGGTGATAGATGCAGTTCAAAAGCCCTTCGAAGGTGCCGTCGTAAATGTAGTCTTTCATATCGCCGCCGCCTTCCCGGATAATGGAGTCGCTTCCTGAACCCTCGCAGTGCCCAGTGCGACTGCGCTGTTCTGTTTGGCCGCAGTCCCCAGCGCGCCTGCACTGCTCTGCTTGGCTGCGGTCTCCAGTGCGCTCACGCTGCCTGCGGTCGTTCCGAGGCTCAGACCGCCTTGGTCGAACATAGACATCTGCAGCCCCTCCTCCATCTGGAGGATCGAGTTGCGGATCGTCTCGGGTTCGAATTTGCGGTCGCCGTAATACCTGCCGCAGCAAAGGATGAAGTACTTTGCCCGCTTCAGGACGACGCCGATCTTCTTGAGATCGTCAAAACGAACTGCCGCGTAACGCCTTTGTCTGATGATTCGCATGGCGGAGGTGTGTCCGATTCCCGGTATCCTCATGAGCTGCTCATAGGATGCGGTATTGATTTCGATCGGGAAAGCGTCCAGATTTCTGATGGCCCATGTGACCTTCGGATCCAGATCAGGATCCAGGTCCGTGCTGCCGTCCTGGAACAGTTCGCTGACGGTGAACCCGTAGAAACGGAGCAGCCAGTCGGCCTGATAGATCCTGTGCTCACGGGCAAGCGGCACCGGTGTGCCCAGATCCGGCAGTTTCGGCGACTTGACCGCAGGAATATACGCAGAGTAATAGACACGCTTCATCTTGAAAGCGTGGTAGAGGTTTTCGCTTGTGGTAAGTATGCTTTTGTCCGATTCGCCGCCGGCCCCTATGATCATCTGGGTCGTCTGCCCCGCCGCGGCAAAAGCCCCCTTCTTCGGCGCAGGCAGGGTCTCGCTCACCTGGTCCCAGAACTCCGGCAGCGCAGGTCCGCTGTACCTCGCGGTTTCGGAGGTATACTTCACCGCTTCGTCAGCCCTTCCCACGGACGTTTCCGGTCCTGCCGCAGGCTTTCCGCGTCCAGCCGTGCCCTCACTCTGTCCATCCGCATTCGCAAACCCGGTCGTCGGCGTACCGAGATAATTCTCCGGTGTGTTGAGCTTTTGGCCTTTGAACATAGTACCGGGTCCGACTAAAGACTTGTGCTCGATCAGGGTGTTGGTGATCTGCCGCATGGGCTCGAAGATCTGCTTGACCTTCTTCTGCGGCGCGAGCTCGCCCAGGCTTTTGCTCGAAGGCAGTTCGATGTTTACGCTGAGCCTGTCGGCGACGAGCCCGATCCTATGCAAAATCTCAGGCGACACGCCAGGAATGATCTTTGCGTGTATGTAACCCGCAAATCCGTACTTGTACCGTAAAAGCTCCAGCGACTCGAGTATCTTCTCCGCAGTATGATCCGGTGAAATCTCCACCGCGGAGCTCAGGAACAGCCCTTCTATGTAATTGCGTCTGTAGAATTCGACTGTCAGTCTCGCCAGTTCTTCCGGTTCGAAACTGGCTCTCGGGAAATCGTTGGATCGCCTGTTGACGCAGTATTCACAGTCGTACTCGCACTTGTTGGTGAACAGGACTTTCAGGAGCGAGATGCACCTGCCATCAGCACCCCAGGAATGACAAATCCCGGCCATGTGGGCATTCCCCATTCGGCCGTTGTTGTACCTGCTGGCTCCGCTGCTGGAGCAGGACACATCATACTTGGCGCTGTCCGCCAGTATTTTGAGCTTTTGCATGATGGTTGCTTCCATGATAATCTCCGTTTCCCCTGAAACCACCTCATTCTAATTGATATAGTAATTATACCGCAGATAGAACATCCGTTCAAGAACAAACATTCTTTTTTGTTGGGGTTCGTGTCTCAAATCACCCCTGGCAGAAGAATCCTTGCGATGAGCTGGTCCAAGTCCTTTGCATTGCGGACATCGTTTTCGAAGGACCAGGTAAACTCGCTATGCTTCACCCGTCTACCGGGGATCTCCATGACACCGAAATTATGGTAATCGTTGAGTCGTTTCAGGCTGCTGTCGCCATAATTTCCGACATGGAATGCGCCCAGATGCTCGTGAACCGTGATGCCGCCCAGCAAATTCGGGACTTTGAAATCAGCAAAATACGACTCATGAAAAGGCCCGGCTTCAGAGCGGTAAGCCTTTGCCCTGGCATCGCTACCGATTTCAACGAAATCATCGTATCTGTAGGGCAGACCGGCAAGTTCAAACCTGCTGCCGATTTTGGTCTCGGAGTTCGAACGCATGTACATGTTGTTGGTCGTCGAGTAGATGAGATTCTCCCGATGGTATGGGTTGGGGTTGTAGGGCTCGTCGATCCACTCATTCTGCTCTTTCGTGAACAGAATGCGGGAAAGATCGAGCCCCGCCTCGTTGTAACGCCTGAGTTTCTTGACAAGACGCTGCTCGTATCGAGCCTCGTCCAAGCGGTCCACGATTGATTCAATCCGCTTCAACTGAAGTTCAAGAAGCGACTTTCGTTCTTCAATGACCGCCAGCCTTGCCAGGCTATGAATTCGCTCAATGTCACCCGTAATTTCCCGAACCTTTCCTGAATCTGTTTCTCTATAACCAAACTCGAACCGGTCTCCTCTTCTATGTATGTGAAGAACTCCCTTGTCCATAAGAACCAATTCTTTTTTTATTTCTGACAGTTCATTTTCCCGTATTGCAATGTGTTTTTTTAACAGTGATAATGATGACTGAAGAAAAGTGTTGCTAATCAACCCCGAATTATTAACGACTGAATTTCTCGCAGTTCGAACTACATTGATATTACCGCTCAAAGCCGTCCCCTCTTCCATAATTTGTAAATTGTTTTAAACTATTGTTGCATGGAAAAATATGGAAGTCAAGAGGTTTTCTTTTTTGCTCGTGATTTGTAATAACCCATCTGGTTTTACAGAGCCTCAGTAGATGGAACCACACAAATCTTGTTGTACGCTCTTGATATGTGGGCACCGCCACATAAAGGACTCTCTAGGGCAATGGTATGTGGTTTTTTGATTGCCCATAGCTGATTACGCCCTCTTTATTGCATGTATTTACATCTTTTGGCCAATATCACCTGCCTTAAGGTATGTTTTAGTTGCAAATGCTACATAGATAACACAGTTCAATGCACTCATGTGGCTTAGACCACATGATTCACCCTGAAGAGGCATTTTATGTGGCTCCTGCAAAGGCTTATTATGTGGCTCCTGCAAAGGCTTATTATGTGGCTCCGACTTTATATGCACTTTGACACACGGAGCGGTATCTTCACACGGGTCGCAAGGCGCCTCCAGGCAATAAAAAACGCCGCTAACCGCAGCGGCGTTCTTTCGCTCTGTTGATGTGGACCTCCATGGCCAGTCTCCCAGCCTTCACATCCTTCTCCTTGATGGCCCGGAAGATTTCCCGGTGCTCCTCCAGCACCGTCGTCAGGTAATTCTTATCGTGTACCGCTTCGGCGCCCTTGTATTTGAGGAAATTCTGATAGGATGAGAGGAGCTTCTGAAGCATCCGGTTGTGGGAGGCCTCGTAGATGACCTGGTGGAATCCTGAGTTGATGACGAGCATCTTCTCGATGTCATTTCGCATCGTGTAGAACTCCATGAATTCAAAGGTCTCCTCCAGCCGATCCATCTCCTCGTCGGTAATGCGCTCGATGGCCCATTCGACCGCCTGGATCTCGTAGGCTTTGCGCATCTCGAACATATCCTCGTAGTCCTGCTCGGACATACCGATAACGAAGGAGCCGCGGTTCAAAATGTTCTCCACCAATCCGTCCGCTTCCAGCTGCCTGAGCGCCTCGCGGATTGGGGTCCTGCTGACCTCGTATTCCTTGCAGAGATCCTGCTCCGTCAGTTTCTGTCCGGGTTTCAGTTTGCCTGTCAGGATATCCCTCTGGAGTTTCGCGAGAAGGCTCGTCGAAATCGGAGCGTTGCTTATTTCTGTCTCGTCATTGAATTTGTAAAGTACCATAGCTTGCCTCCGTTAGTTACAATCAAAAGTGGTCAAACTCGTTTAAGCGCTGCGGATGCGCAGCAGGAGTGTGTGTCTCAGATGTGCGCCAGCACGTAATCAGTAAAATCGTATGCCGTATTGCCGCGTCCGTCGCCCGGCATGAACAGGTCGACCGCCGCACCGTCTACAGCTGATTCCAGCACCTCCGCCTTCGAAGCGAGGCCCATGTGCCTGAGCATCATGATCGCCGCCCTGCAAAGGCTTGCCGGATTGGCGTATTCTGCGATCCCATCTTCGACCATGCGCGGAGCGCTTCCGTGAATCGCTTCGAACATGGCGTACCTGCCGCCGATGTTGGCGCTGCCGGCTGTCCCGACGCCGCCCTGCATCTGGGCCGCTTCATCGGTGATGATATCACCGTAAAGATTCGGCAGGATGAAGACGTTGAAGTTGCTGTTGATCTTATCATCGATCAGGTTCGCAGCCATGATGTCCACGTACCAGTCGTCGACCTCGATCTCCGGATACTCCTCGGCAACCTGTCTGCAAAGATCGAGGAACTTACCGTCGGTCTTCTTCATGATATTTGCCTTCGTGATGATGCTGACCTTCTTGTTGCCGTTGTTCTTCGCATATTCGAACGCTGCCCTGGCCAGCCTGACGGTTCCCGCAGTCGTCGTTACTTTGAAGTCGATGCTCAGATCGTCGTTGATCTCAACGCCTTTGCTGCCCAGCGCATACTCGCCTTCGGTATTCTCTCTGTAGAATATCCAGTCGATGTTCTTCTCAGGAATCACCACCGGACGCACATTGGCAAAGAGGTCAAGTTCCCGCCTCAGCGTAACATTGGCGCTCTCCAGATTCGGTCTGCCGTCGCCTTTGCCCGGCGTAGTCGTCGGCCCCTTGAGGAGCAGATCGCACTCCTTGATGGCGGCCAGCACGTCGGCCGGCACCGTCTCCATCTTGGCGATTCTATTCTCGATGGTCAGGCCGTCGATCCTGCGCAGCTCGATCCTGCCCGATGCGATCTCATCCGCCAGAAGTTTTTCGAGGATCGCGCGGCATGAATCCATGATGATCGGACCGATGCCGTCGCCGTCGATGGTCCCGATCACTATCTTATCCATTGCTGCAAAGTCCGGAGCATCCTGGGCGTTTTTCATTCTCTCGACGCGCACCAGCTGCTCTTCGATGATCTTTGCAAAATCTTCAATGTATGTCATGTTACATCTCCTTTTTGATCGTGTTGATCTTACCGCCGTTGAGGATCATCTCAGTTTCCAGATCCGAGAAGTTGGATCTGACTTTGTAGTCGAGTCCCTTCGTGACGTTCCTGACAACGATCTCCTCTCCCTTCGCCGAACCGGCAACCTGCTCTCTGACGTTCTCGATCATCAGGTCATCGCCTAGTTCGAAGGTATCATAGTCCGATGGATTTACGAACACCAGCGGAAGTATGCCGCTGTTGATGAGGTTCGATCTGTGGATCCTCGCAAAGGACTTGGCAAGAACCATTTTGACGCCCAGGTACAGCGGTGCCAGCGCCGCATGCTCACGGCTGGATCCCTGTCCGTAGTTTTCACCGCCGACGATGGCGCACTTGCCTGCCTCATGGCATCTGCCCGGGAAGCCTTTGTCGATCTTCTCGAAGCAGTACTCTGACAGATGCGGGATGTTGGATCTGTACGGCAAAAGCCTGGAATCCGACGGCATGATGTCGTCTGTCGTGATGTTGTCTCCCGCGTGAAGTACCACGCGCGCTTCGACTTTCTCCGGCAGGGAGGTGTTTCTCGGGAACGGCTTGATGTTCGGTCCCATGGCAACGTCCGTGTTGGCCTTTGTGCAGCCTTCCGGATATACGACGAAGTTGTCATTCGGGTCGAAGTCGACCGGCACGATCTCAGGAAGTTCCAGTCCGGACCTGCTGCCGTCGGTAAGGACGCCTTCGATGGCGGAGATCGCCGCCGTTTCAGGGCTGACCAGATAGATGTCCGCATCGTTGGTTCCGCTTCTGCCTTTGAAGTTTCTGTTGAAAGTTCTCAGGGAGACGGCTCCCGACTTCGGGGACTGTCCCATGCCGATGCATGGGCCGCAGGCGTTTTCGATGACCCTGGCGCCTGCATTGATAATGTCGGCCAGCGCGCCGTTTGACGCCATCTTTGCCATGATCTTGCTGGATCCCGGTGAGATGACCAGAGATACATCCGGCGCGACCTTTTTGCCCTTGAGAATCGCCGCGACCTTCATGAGATCCGCGTAGGATGAATTGGTGCAGCTTCCGATCGCAACCTGATCGATCTTGATCGGTCCGATGTTATTTACTGTATCAACATTGTCCGGGCTGTGCGGCTTCGCAGCCAGCGGTTCCAGCGTGTCGAGATCGATGACCAAAGTCTCGTCGTAGACCGCATCCGGATCCGCCTCCAGCGGCGTATAGTCTTCCTCCCTGCCTTCTGACTTCAGGTAAGCGCGGGTGTTCTCATCGCTCGGGAAGATGGACGTCGTCGCGCCCAGTTCCGCGCCCATGTTTGTGATGGTCGCTCTGTCCGTAACGCTCAAAGTCTTCACGCCTTCCCCCGTATATTCGACGATCTTGCCGACGCCGCCTTTGACCGAAAGATTCTGCAGCACGCACAGGATGATGTCCTTGGCGCTGACCCATGGACGAAGCGCACCTTTCAGCTGGACGTTGATGACTTTCGGCGCTGTCAGGCTGTAGGTGCCCTTTGCCATGGCAACCGCGACGTCCAGGCCGCCTGCGCCGATGGCGATCATTCCCAGGCCGCCGCCTGTCGGCGTGTGACTGTCGGAACCGAGAAGGGTCTTGCCCGGCTTACCGTAATTCTCCAGATGGAGCTGGTGGCAGATGCCGTTGCCCGGTTTGCTGAACAGCACGCCGTGCCGTCTGGCGACGCTCTTGATAAAGTCATGGTCGTCCGCATTCTCGAAGCCGGTCTGCAGCGTATTGTGGTCGATGTACGCCACGCTGAGCTCGGTCTTGATCTTCTCGACCTCCATGGCCTCAAGCTGAAGATAAACCATGGTGCCCGTTGAATCCTGCGTCAGTGTCTGGTCTATTTTTATTGTGATTTCTTCTCCTGCTTTCAGCTCGCCTTCAATAAGATGAGCTTCCAGAATCTTATATGCAAGTGTCTTTCCCATATCTTTTTCCTTTCAGAAATGTAGAGATTGTATTTTCGTATACAATTATACAATCTGCTCAGTTGCCAGTCAAATGAAACCTACTTTTATATCTATATTTCTCGCGATAATATGTTACAATGAATCATCGGGAGGCAAGTGATGAAAATCGTTTTTCTGGATCACGCAATCGTTAACCCCGGGGATCTGTCCTGGGAGCCTTTGCAAAGGCTGGGGGAGCTGGAATGCCACACGCGTTCCACGAGAGATGAGGCGCTTCAGCGCGCGCAGGACGCCGAGATTCTGATTTCGGACTCTTTCGCCGTTGACAGGGACTTCATCGAAGCCTGCCCTGCCCTGAAGCTGATCGTCATCGCTGCGACCGGGTTCAACCACATCGATATCGATGCCGCAAAGGCTCGTGGAATCGGCGTCGCCAACGTGCCGAGCTATGCGGCGGACACGGTGGCGCAGCATGCCTTCGCACTGCTTTTGTCCCTCACGAATCAGATCGAAGTCTACGGGAAGGCGGTGGAAGCCGGCGAATGGCGAAAGGCGAAGGACTACACCTTCTACAAAGGCCCGATTACCCTGCTGACCGGCAAGAGCATCGGCATCATCGGATATGGAAGCATCGGCCAAAGGATCGCCGGAATTGCTGAAGCATTTGGCATGACGGTGAATATCTACAGCCGTGATCCTGAGGCGGCGGTAACCTCGGACGTGGTGTCTCTCAGTTGCCCGCTGACCAAAGAAAACGAGAAGATGGTGAACGCGGAGTTCATCGCACGGATGAAAGACGGAGCCTTCCTGATCAACACGGCGCGGGGACGGCTCATCGACGAGCAGGCCCTGGCGGATGCGCTGAAGTCAGGCAAACTGGCAGGCGCGGGTCTTGACGTCATGGCCCAGGAACCGCCGGCGGACAGCCCGCTTTTGCATTTGCCGAACTGCCACATCACGCCGCACATTTCATTCACCGCCCCGGAAGCGCGCCAGACGATCATCGATGTCATGGCGGACAACATCCAAAGCTTCCTCGACGGCGGAACCTTAAATAGACTTGATATTTAATGGGGGAAAAAGGGATTAATGAAAGTAGTTAAATTTATTGTAGGAATACTTCTATCGGCAATCATGATCTGCAGTACGATCCTTTGTATGGGGTCCTTTGCAGTCGACCGGGCAACGAGCGAAGAAGCGATCCGCTCTGCCATTGACAGGACGAACGTCATCGAGACGCTGATGAATGAAGTTCTCCGGGATAACACCGTGAACATGGGCGGCGCTTACGGCGCTGCGGCAAGAGCCATCATGGACACGGATCCGATGAGGAACTTCGTCGCGTCATACCTGACCTACGCCATATCCTCGCAGATCTACGGACGCGATGTCGAGGAAGTTGCATATGACGAGCTGACACAGGCCTTTGAGGAAGGCGTGGTCATCGCCGAGAAGGAGAAAAGATTCCAGCTGACCACATCGGATTACGAGCAGATCCGCCAGGAGATGGAAAAGACGATTCCGATGCTGACGGTCAAACTCAACGAGGCGCTGGACAGATATGAGACCACGGCTTTGAATGAGGAGCTGCAGCAGAGAACGGACGACATCAAGCTGATCGTAAGTCCGGGATTCCGATATGGGTCCATGGCAATCACCCTGCTGATCGCGATCCTTCTCATCATGCTGTTCTGGAGGAGCCGTCTGGGATTTCTCTGGGCGAGCGTCAACGTGCTGCTCGCTTCCTGCGCATACGGGGTCATCGCCCTGGTATCCAGTTCCTTCGCAGGTCAATCGGGCTCCTTCGTAGAACCGGTCAGGCGAATGCTCTATGTCATGTGTGAATACGGCTCCACCAAGACCGCCATCGCCGGCGGAATCGTTGGAGTCATCCTGATCATAATATGCGCCGTCATGAGAGCGCTCAGGAGGGTATCATGAGTTACGCAGAATTAGTAAAGGAGATGAAACTCCAGGACAAAGTGATCGCCATCACGAGAGTCAGCAAAGCGGAGGAACAGCCGCAGCACACCTTCGGCTGCATCTACAAGATTTTGCATCGCGTCCTCGCAGGCGAAACGATCGTCTCGGCCAAAGGCTTTTGCGGGTGCAAAGGCTTCGAGAACAACAGCGGCCTCGTCGACGAGGTTCCGTTCATTCCGGGCGGATTCGGTCTCTTCCTTTCCAAAGGCTCCAAGGCGCAGTGGACGCCGGACGGCGAACGGTTCAAGTGCGACCCGGATATGGCCTACGCCATGTATGACTGCCTGCCAAAGGACGTCATGGGCGGATACGATGCGCTGAAGTTTGAGCCGTACCGCGAGGGAATGAAGTGCGATGTGGTCACGTGCTTTTGCAACGCGGACCAGCTGTCGGCACTGATCGTGCTGCACGGCTACGACAAGCCGGAGTACGACAGAGTCATCGCGACGACAGTCTCGGGATGCGCCTCGATGATCAGAATCCCCCTCAATGAACTGAAGTCCGACAAGCCGCGCGCGGTCATCACCGGCACGGATCTGGCGCAGAGAAAGTTCATGGATGAAGGCGACCTGGCAATCAGCTTCACCGGTCCTGAATTCGAGAAGATGCTGTCCTACACCGACGAGTGTTTCTTCCACTCACCGGTATGGAAGCCGATCAGGAACCGACTGAGAAAAGACGAACATCTGGAGGACGTGTGCTTCACGGCCCTAGGCACCAGAGAATAATAAATCATAACGAGAAAAGAGGTAATACTAATGGCAGAAAATTGTACTCACGATTGTGAAAATTGTCCAAGCGCACAGGGTTGCGGCGAATTCGACCCGAAGTCACTTCTGGAGGAAGCGAATAAGCTGAGCAATGTGAAAAAGGTCATCGCTGTTGTCAGCGGCAAAGGCGGCGTCGGCAAGTCCCTCGTCACTTCGCTCATGGCAGTCAGTATGCAAAGAGGCGGACACGCTGCGGCAATCATGGACGCAGACGTAACCGGTCCTTCGATCCCTAAGGCTTTTGGAATCAATGATAAAGCGGAAGGATGCGAAGACGGCATCTTCCCTATCACTTCAGCTACAGGCATCAAAACCATATCCGTCAACAATCTGCTCGAAAACGACACCGATCCGGTCCTTTGGAGAGGTCCGATCATCGCAGGACTTATCAAGCAGTTCTGGACAGATGTTATCTGGGGCGATGTGGATTATCTTTTCGTAGATATGCCGCCGGGAACAGGCGACGTACCGCTTACCGTATTCCAGTCACTTCCGGTTGACGGCATCATCGTCGTCACTTCACCGCAGGATCTCGTTCGCGTCGTTGTTGCAAAGGCGATCAAGATGGCCGAGATGATGAATGTTCCTGTACTGGGAATCGTTGAAAACTATTCCTATTTCAAGTGCCCTGAGTGCGGCACCGAAACGCAGATCTTCGGACCAAGCAAGGTCGATGGGATCGCCGAAGAGTTTGGAATCGATGTTCTCGGCAAACTGCCGATCGACCCGAAACTGGCTGCCGGATGCGACCGCGGCCTGATCGAGTTCTTTGAGGGAGACTGGCTCGAGGACGCTGTGAAAAAAGTAGGATCCCTGTAGTATAAGAAGAAATGAGTGCGAAGAAGAAGTTCTCAAAGACAGGCCTTATTTTAGTCGCCTGCATGATAGTTTGTCTGCTCCTGGCTCTGGCAGTCGTGCCGGGTGGTTTCGGTTCGGACAAAAAGAAGGATCTCGATGACGAGAACACGCCGGGCATCAAAACGGTCCTCGAAGATGGCTCACCGCTGATGATTTTTGACAAGCGTGATGAGGTCAAGACTTTGATTGCCGACTTTGATGATGATAAGGTGCAGAGCGTCAGCGCGGAACTGACTGTTGACAGAGATTCCGTTTCCACAGACATCTCTGATCAGAAGGAAATCACCGCGATTTACAAAGCGCTCAAGAACGTCGTCATCGGTGAGGAACTGAAGGACGACGAGTCCCAGAGCGCCGATTGCAGCGTAGTATTTGTGCTGTCTGACGGATCTGTCTGCGGCTTCGCATTCGAAAACGAATCCGTTTATATGGTGGGCGGCGAGCACTATGCAGCCGCCGGCACGGAAAGCCTTTGGTCGGTCATAGAGGAGCTCGCAAATGAGTAAGAACGATTTCAACAGGATTAACCGCGATGAGCGAAAGGAATACAACAAAGTCCGCGCACGCAGGATGGTTCTCGTTCTGGGAATCGTCAGCGTCATACTGATTCTCGCTATGATGGTTGAGATCTATCTGTAATGACGTACGCAGTGAGATTTAGGGAGTTGTGATATGAATCTTGAGGAAGCAAGAGAATATTTCTCACATGATAGATATGCTGTCGATGTGACCGGCATCAAAATCGAGGACGCCGCCGAGAACTACTCGAAGGTGTCTCTTATCGTGGAAGATAAGCACCTGGGAGCGCGCGACCATTTCATGGGCGCCGTATCCTATACGATGGCTGATTTTGCCTTCGCGGTGGCGACCAATACGCCGGACCATTTCACCATGACCATGAACAGCACCATCTCCTATCTGAGCCAGCCGAAGGATCCGCACATAACTGCAGAATGCAGGTGCATCAAGAACGGCCGGCGCACTTGCCTATTCGAAACGAGAGTCACCGACGGTATCGGAACTTTGCTGGCGGTCATCACGACGAACGGCCTGCATATTGACTGATTGGAGGCCCATTAGGCACAGTAAAAATTGCAGAGAAAAAAGTGGCAATAATTGTTGACAATCGCTAAGTCTAAAGGTATACTTATCAATGCACGTTAACCGTGCAATGAGCACCATTAGCTCAGCTGG
>JAFRVY010000055.1 GCA_017438285.1 Bacillota bacterium | reverse complement strand
TACGCGACACTGATGACGCTGTTCGTCGTACCGGTCATGTATGTGATGACAAACAGAAAGAAAGAGAAAAAAGGAGATGGATCTGATGAGTGACGGTAATCAGGAGAGCATGCTGCTTTCATCGATCATGTATACATATTACAGAAAAGGACTGGTATGTGAGACAGAGGATGTGAAACTGTCCTCCGGTGAGTTTGCGGTGCTGCAGCTGCTGCGTGATGAACCGCAGCGGCATCTGCTGATCGGAGAACTGACTGAAAAGCTTCAGACGACACAGCCGGCTGTCTCCCAGATCGTAAAAAGGATGGAGAAGAAGGAATTGATCAGAAAGGAAGTCTCACGGGAGGACAAGAGGAATGTCTATGTCTGCCCGACGAAGCGCGGATCGGAACTGTTTGAGTATTTCTTCGGAAACTCATGCTCCTTTACGGAACGTGTGATCCGGAGGATGGAACCGGAACACGGCAGGGAACTGCTTCTGCTTCTGCAGGAGTTTGCCAGGTGTGCGGAAGAAGAAATCAGGGAAGAGAACTGAACCTGAAAATGAAAGAACGGCCTGCGATCGAATCCGATCGCGGGCCGTTCTTCTAAAACTCAGAGTGTTCCTGTAACCGTACAGGAGAGGGCCGTTACTTGACTTCTTCGGCGATTTCCTCGGGAATCGGGATCTCACTGGTGCAGTGCGGGCAGCGGGTCGCGTTGTCGTCGACTTCACCGAAGCAGTAAGGGCATTTGCGCGCTTCTTTGGCAGGAGCTTCCGGCTCGGGTTTCTTGGCTTTCTCTTCGATGGCCTTGATTGCCTTGATGATCAGGAAGATACACAGAGCAATCAGGATGAAGTTGAAGATCGCGCCGATGAAGCTTCCGATCTTGATGGCGTTCTCGCCATTGAGCGGGATAAGAAGATCACCGGTGAAGTTCTTTCCGCCAAACAGGCCGATGATGGGCATCAGGATATCCTCAACGAGTGAGGTGACGATTGCGGTGAACGCGCCACCGATGATGATGCCGACTGCCATGTCCATGACGTTGCCTCTTAAAGCAAATTCCTTGAATTCCTTCAACAGCTTTTTCATGTTCCTACAGTCCTTTCTTTAGAATTACTTCACCTCATTAAAGCCTTCTCTTGCTGCATAGGAAGTATGCAGAAGCTCATGCGCTTTATGAGAGTTCGGTTCGCCAAGATACTTGTCATAGAGCTCGATGATCTGAGGGTTGTTGTGAGACTGACGTACCGTCATTCTTTCGTCCTCGCTGTAAAGAGCCTTTGCTCTCTTCTCCTTGTAGGTATCAAGGATGTCATCGGACTCGTTGGGAAGGAACGCGGGACGGACATAAGACTGACCGCCGCCGTTGATGCAGCCGCCCGGGCAGCCCATGATCTCGATGAACTGATACTTGGATTTGCCTTCGCGGATCTCATCAAGCAGGACCTTCGCGGATTTCATGCCGGAAGCGATCGCGACGTTGACGACTGTGCCGTCGATGTCGATGGCCGCTTCGCGGATCCCGGCGTCATGGCCGCGGACCGCTTCGAACACGATCTTGTCATGCTCTTTGCCGGTCAGCTTGTAATAAACGGTACGAAGCGCAGCTTCCATAACACCGCCGGTCACGCCGAAGATGACGCCTGCGCCGGTGTAATCGCCCATGATGTCCTGATCCCAGTCCTCATCGGGAAGCCTGTCGAAGATGATACCGCTTCTCTTGATCATGCGGCCGAGCTCTCTGGTCGTGATGACGCAATCCACATCCGGGATTCCGTTGACCTTTTCCTGCTCGCGCTGTTTCTCGAATTTCTTTGCCGTGCAGGGCATGACGGAAACGACGAAGATATCCTCCGGAGCGATTCCTTTCTGCTCAGCCCAGTAAGACTTGATGACGGCACCCTGCATCTGATGGGGAGATTTGCAGCTGGAAAGATGCGGCAGAAGATCGCCGTAGTTGTATTCCGCGTAGTTGACCCATCCGGGAGAGCAGGAGGTGATCATCGGAAGGACGCCGCCGTTGGTCAGCCGGCCGAGCAGCTCTGTGCCTTCTTCCATGATCGTCAGGTCTGCACCGAAGTTGACGTCGTAGACACGCTCGAATCCGAGACGTCTCATAGCGGCGATCATCTTGCCGGTCACAGGCGTGCCGATCGGATAGCCGAATTCTTCACCCAGCGACGCGCGGACAGCGGGAGCTGCCTGAGCGATCACATGTTTGCCTGCCTTGAAGGCTGCGTCGATCTTGTCGATCTCGGAATGCTCCATGAGAGCGCCTGTCGGGCAGACATTGACGCACTGGCCGCACTGGATGCAGGGAGAATCCGCAAAGCTTCTGTTCTCCGCAGGGGAGACGATGGTGTTGAAGCCGCGGTTCTCGAAGCCCAGGATGCTGAGCCCGTGTGCGTTCTGGCATCTGGCGATGCAGCGTCCGCAGAGGATGCACTTGGAAGTGTCGCGCACCAGGCCGGGAGCAAGAACGTCCAGCGTGACCGGAGTCTTGACGCCCTGGAATGCGCCTTCTCTTGCGCCGGTCAGATAGGCGACGTGCAGAAGTTCGCACTTGCCGTTCTTATCGCACTGCTGGCAGTTGATGTTGTGGTTGGAAAGAAGAAGCTCCACGCTTCTGCGACGCGCCTCAGTTGCTTTGGGAGAGGAGATACGGATCTCCATTCCGTCAGAGACGGGATAGACGCAGCTGGCGACAAGGCCTCTTGCGCCTGTTGCCTCTACGAGACACACGCGGCAGGAGCCGGGATTGCATTCTCCGTGATTGAATGCGCAAAGCGAAGGGATCTCATATCCGCAGGCTTTGGCCGCTTCAAGGATGGTGAGACCGGATTCGACCTCGTAAGGGACGCCTTCGATCTTAATATGAATCTTAGACATGCTGCTATCCTCCTGTTATCTCTTCTCGATTGCCTTGAACTTACAGGTCGACATACAGGCACCGCACTTGACGCACTTGCTGGCGTCGATCGCCATGGAAGCGAGTTTGTGTCCGGGCGCAGTATAATCGGTCCTTGTGATGCAGTTCGCAGGGCATCCTCTTGCGCACATACCGCAGCCGATGCACTTGTCGGGATCGATGTGGTATTCCATCAGGTTCTTGCAGACATGTGCGGGGCACTTCTTGTCCACGATGTGGGCGATGTATTCATCTCTGAAGTGCGCGACCGTAGAGTTGATCGGGTTCGCAGCAGTCTGGCCGAGTGCGCAGAGGGAATTGGTCTTGACGGTGTCGCTCAGTTCTTCCAACTCCTCAAGATCCTGCATCGTGCCTTTTCCTTCAGTGATGCGGGTCAGGATCTCAAGCATCCGCTTGGTTCCGATGCGGCAGGGCGTGCACTTTCCACAGGACTCGTCACAGATGAATTCCATATAGAATTTTGCGACATCGACCATGCAGTT
>JAFRVY010000054.1 GCA_017438285.1 Bacillota bacterium | reverse complement strand
TCGCCTGGTCCGCAGCTGAGTACCTTTGCCGTGAAGACAGACGCATACGTACGCTATTCGCGACACATTATCATGAAATGACAGCACTTAAAGGTACGCTCAAAGGCATCAAGAACTATAACGTTGACGTATCCGATGAAAACGGGGAAGTCGTCTTCCTCCACAAGATCGTAGAAGGTCCGGCAAGCAGGAGCTACGGCATCCACGTAGCAAAACTGGCAGGCGTTCCGCTGGAGCTTTTGCGCAATGCCCGTCAGCGGCTGGAGATACTGGAAAACGGCAAGGAAACGCCGGTCGTAAAGACCGAAACCGCGAAAGAAGAGGAAGCGCAGCTGTCCTTCTTCGACGCCATTCCTGATCCGGTCGTACAAAAGCTCAGATCCCTTGATCTGATGGATACGACTCCGTCGGAAGCTTTGAAAATACTGGAGAATCTGCAGGAGCTCCTGAAATAATGATCAAGATATTAAACAAAAATGTAGCAGATAAGATCGCTGCCGGGGAGGTCGTGGACCGCCCGGTTTCCATCGTAAAGGAACTGGTCGAGAATTCCATCGATTCCGGTGCATCTACGATCACTGTCGAAATAAGAGAAGGCGGCAAGTCCTATATCCGCGTCACGGATAACGGCTGCGGCATCGATGCTGAGGAGGTCGAAACGGCCTTTCTTCGCCATGCCACGAGCAAAATCACTGCCGTAACGGATCTGGATGCCATCCACACTCTTGGATTCAGAGGAGAAGCGCTGGCAAGCATCAGCGCCGTTTCCCGCGTTGAGATGATTACAAAGACCAAGGATGCAAGAGCAGGGCGACGAATCATCGTCGAGGCAAGCAAAGTCCTGGACAACAGTTCCGCAGGCTGTCCCGACGGTACGACGATCACGGTCAAAGACCTGTTTTTCAACGTTCCCGCACGTCTCAAGTTCATGAAGACCGACGCCACGGAGTCCAGACAGATCGCCGATCTGATGTCCCGGGTCGCGCTGGCTTATCCCGATATCAAGTTCCGTTTCCTCAATGGCGGCAAGCTGGTATTCAATACGACAGGAAACAATAACATTCTGGAGAATATCATCAACATTTACGGGCAGGATATCGGCAAGGAACTGGTCAAAGTAGAGCGTTCAGAAAAGGGCAACCATGTCGTTGGATTTGTCTCTAACCCTGGATTTTCAACGGCTTCGAGAATCAGACAGATCTTCTGCGTAAACGGAAGAGTCGTTTCAAGCCCTGTCATAGAGAGGGCATTGGATAAAGCGTACAAAGAAAGGCTGTTCCAGGGTAGATTCCCGGCAGCATTCCTGTTCATCGCAGTTCCGGCTGAAACGCTGGATGTCAATATTCATCCGACGAAAAAAGAGATCCGCTTTGACGACGAATCCGTAGTGGAGGACTTCATCACAGATGCAGTGAAAGAGGCGCTGACCTATAAAGAGGCCATTCCGGAGATCAAAGGCGGTAATCTAAAACAGGAAAATAAGGCAAATCGACCGCTTTCACGTCCGGTCACGCTCAGCGCAGAACCGGAAGAAACAAAACCTGTCGTGCCGGAAGCTAAACCGATCAAAGAAGAACAATATGACATAAAATCGTTATTGTCAACTATAAGAGAAGAAGCGGTTGCACCTGTCGTTCGGGAAGAAGAATTCCATGCACAGCCGAGCAAACCGTTTGATTTCGATGACCTTACCATCATCGGCTCATTATTCGATACATATATCCTCGCATTTGCAGGTGATTCCTTCTTTATGCTGGATCAGCATGCGGCTCATGAACGTATCTTCTACGAGAAACTGAAAGGGCAGTACGAATCAAAAGAGAAGGCTTCGCAGCAGCTCATGATTCCTTTGAATTTCAACGTTTCTGCCGATGTGGTCATGACGGAAGACAAGTGGCTGCCTGTGATCGAAAACATGGGGTATAACGCTGAATTTTTCGGCAATAATACTTATCTGGTGCGCGAAATACCGGCGTTCATGGAGATGAGAGAAGCCGAAGACTTCCTCAACGACCTGTTCAATCAGTTCAGCGACCGTCCGGACATGCAGAACCAGGCGGTTCTGGACAAGATCATCATGCGTTCCTGCAAATCAGCAGTTAAAGGCGGAGATAAGCTGACCGCTTCAGAAATAGATTCTCTTATCGAACAGCTGAAACGCTGTGACAATCCGTTTTCCTGCCCGCACGGCAGACCGACCTTCGTCAAGATGACGAAATACGAGATCGAAAAGATGTTCAAGAGGGTTTGATATGGCAAAAGAGGGAACTGTACTCGTTATCTGCGGTCCAACGGCCGTTGGTAAAACGAAATATGCCATAAAAGCAGCTCAGCATTTCGATGGTGAGATCGTTTCCTGTGATTCCATGCAGATTTATCAGTACATGGATATCGGCAGCGCGAAACCTACAGCTGAGGAGCTGCAGGCCGCACGTCATCATCTCGTTGATTTCGCAGATCCGGGCAAGCCTTTTTCTGTAGCTGAGTATCAGAAACTGGCACGGGAAACTATAGACGACATTCTCTCAAGAGGCAAACTTCCTATTGTCAGCGGCGGTACCGGTCTGTATCTGAACTCCATTCTCTACGATATGGATTTTGCAAAGGCCGGAGCGGACAGCGTATATCGACAAAGGCTTGAGGAAACCGCAGAGGAGCAGGGGACTGCCGTGCTGCATGAACTGTTGCAATCACTGGATCCCGCAGCTGCTGAAGAAATTCATCCGAACAATAGAAAGCGCCTCATCAGGGCACTCGAACGGCTGCATCAGGGAGAAAAACATGTCACGCCGTTCTCGCGTTCCGTGAAAGAATGGGACGGGCATGACTTTGTGCTGACGGGACTGACCATGGACCGGCAGGAACTGTATGAGCGCATAGACAAGCGCGTTCTGCAGCTTGTGGAGAACGGTCTTGCCGCTGAAGTCCGCAAACTGATGAATATGGGGCTCACGGCGGACGATATCGCCATGAAAGGCATCGGTTACAAGGAAATGATCGATTACATCGAAGGCAGGATCAGCCTTGAAGAAGCTGTCATCACAGTACAGAAAAACACCAGGCATTACGCCAAAAGGCAGTTAACCTGGTTCAGGAGATATGATAAAATCGATTGGTACGATATCACTTTGAACGGGGGCGGCGAAACAGCCCTCGCAGGGTATATTCCATGGCTCGAGAAAAAACTGTAAAACTGAATAACAGGAGCGATAAGCCTGACAATATTGTTATGGAGGAGCATAAGGTCATCTCTGACTGCGAAAAGATCGAAAATGAGCTGCCGAAATGGATGCGCGGCTTCTTTTCCTATCTCAGAGGCAATGTGCTTCCGAAATCAAGGCTCTCGTATCTGCGGGATATCCGGTTCTTTTGCCAGTATCTGATCACCGAAACGGGACTGACGGATGCGGATAAGATATCCGATATCAAAGTCGAGGATTTCAAGCAGATCAAGGCCGTTGACGTCAACATGTTTATTGATTACTGCAGGCAGTATACTGTCGAAAAGGACGATACCGTTGTGGTCTACGAGAACGGCAATAAGACCCTGGCAAGGAAGAAATCATCGCTTTCCGTCCTGTTCAAACAGCTGTACCGCCAGGAACTGCTGGATAAGAACATCACAGACGGATTCGATCCGATCCGCGTGCAGAAGGCAAGCGAGAGGGAAATCAAGGCTTTGCAGGACGATGAGGTCATGATTATGCTGGATGCCGTTTCCACCGGATCCAATCTGACGCCGAAGGAGCGTCAGTACTGGGAGAAGACGAAGAAACGTGACAAGGCGATTCTGATTCTGTTCCTGACTTACGGCCTCAGGCTCTTCGAACTGCAGCAGCTGAACGTATCCTCGTTCAATTTCAACAGAGGAGAATTCAAGATATACAGAAAGCGTGCAAAAGAAGCGATCATGCCGCTGAACCAGTCTGCCAGCGAAGCAGTCCTGGACTATATTGATGGCGAACGTCCACATGAAGATAAGATCGTAGAGGGACATGAAGATGCGCTGTTCCTGTCACTGCAGGGCAGGAGACTGACCGAACGGCAGATCAGAGACCTGGTGAAAAAATACTCTTCCATCGGTCTTGCAACATCCCGTAAGGCCGGCTACAGTCCGCATAAACTCAGGGCAACTGCAGCTACCAGCCTGATTGGACGCGGCAATTCGATCTATGACGTGCAGGCTTTGCTCGATCACGAGCAGGTCACGACGACGCAGCTCTATGCGAAGCAGAAAATGAATGTAAAAAGAGACCTTGTCAAAGACATGGAATGGGAGCTAGAAAGAAAAGGAAAGAAATAAATGCAGAATACTTACGACTACTTAAAAAACAATTTCAATATATCCGAGAAAGTTCTGGACATCGTTGCCGAAAGCGAGCAGGAAGTTTCTGCATATTTCGACAGGCTGGACGACATCATGACCTTGAATCAGTACAAAGTCCTCCATGCTTTCCAGAAAAACAACATCAGTGAAAGACACTTTTCCTGGAACACCGGCTACGGTTACGATGATTCAGGACGAGATGCCCTCGAGAGGGTCTATTCCGACGTTTTTCACACGGAAGCAACGCTGGTCAGGCCGATTATCGTTAACGGCACTCACGCCCTCACATGCGCGATTATGGGCGTTCTCAGGCCCGGCGATGAGCTTATATACTGCACCGGCGCGCCGTACGATACGCTGGAGGAAGTTATCGGCATCCGCGGCGAGGGCAAAGGCTCACTGAAGGATTACGGCATTACATATAAACAGGTTGAACTGACTGATGAAGGCAAGATCGATCTTGATGCTCTTTCGAAGGCCATCAGCAGCAAAACCAGGATGATTTCAGTACAGCGAGCCACAGGATACGACTGGAGAAAGGCTATCACGATCGAGGAAATCGAGCAGTGGGCGGCTTTTGTCAAGGGAATCGACCCTGATATCATCTGTATGGTGGATAACTGCTACGGCGAGTTTTTGCACGTGAAAGAACCGACTGACGTCGGCGTAGATATCATGGCAGGTTCTCTGATCAAGAATCCGGGCGGCGGACTTGCGCTGACCGGCGGATACGTTACAGGGCGTGCTGACCTGATCGAAAAGGTTTCATACCGCATGACGTCACCTGCAGTCGGCGGTGAATGCGGTCTGCAGTTTGACCAGACCAGAGTGATGCTGCAGGGACTGTTTATCGCACCCAAGACCGTAAACGGAGCGGTAAAAGGAGCAGTACTCTGTGCGAAAGTCTTCGAGAAACTGGGATTTGATGTTTGTCCGAAGCCGGAAGATATCCGAAGCGATATCATTCAGGCCATCAGACTCGGTTCCGCGGATTCGGTCAAAGCCTTTTGCATTGGAATCCAGGCCGCTGCTCCGGTAAATTACAGCATTGAGCCGGTGCCATGCGTCACGGCAGGGTATGAGGATCCTGTCATCATGGCTGCAGGTGCATTTATTCAGGGTTCGTCCATAGAACTTTCGGCTGATGCTCCAATGCGCGAGCCTTACAACGTTTACTTCCAGGGAGGCCTGACCTACGAACATTCCAAGTTCGGCGTGATCAAGGCACTTCAGGAACTTATTGACAGGGGATTGGTAGAGATTTAACTTATGGAAAACGATATTAGACAGAAAAGGCAAAAGACTTATAAAAAAATTACTTCGATATTGAAGCTTGCGCTTCTGATTGCGATCATCGTTGCGATACCTCTTTATATCTATTTTTTCCATCACGATCTGATTGAGGATTTTTCCAGTATTCGTGATGTAGAAAACTGGCTGCTGCAGTACAAGGCGAAGAGCGCCCTGATTTACATTGGCGCACAGATCATGCAGATCATCATCTGCATCGTTCCTGGACAGGCGCTGCAGGTTGCAGCCGGATATCTGTACGGCTTCTGGCTGGCCTTTGCGCTGTCTATGATCGGTGCGTTTCTCGGTTCTGTTGCTGTTTTCTATATCGCCCAGTTCCTCGGTCAGGATGCAGTTCATTTTCTGTTCGGTGAGCGGAAGATCACAGAGATGCTCGACAAGCTGAACAGCAAGAAGGGTATGGTTCTCGTCTTTATCATATTCCTCATACCGGGAATTCCTAAAGATCTTTGTACCTATGCGGCCGGTATCTCGAATATGCATATCAGACCGTTTCTTATTCTTTCTCTTATCGGCAGAGCGCCCGGCATGATGTGCAGCATCGCCATCGGCAAGCAGCTCATGCAGGGTAATTACCACTATGCGATTATTATCGCTGCCATCGTAGTCGTTATCTTTATAATCGGATTTATATTTAAAAACAAAATCTTCGACCTTGTCGATAAGGCTTACGATAAACTCGTTAATATGTAGCAAAATTGTATTAATTCTTAATATTTATTGAGCTATGCGTTATTTTTTTGGTATAATGACGCATAGTTATTTTTTGTGGAGGGAAACAAAAGAATTAGGGTAATATTATGAGAGGAAAGATGAACAAGTTAGTAAAAATACTGCTTGCGTTCAGTTTGGCAATTATGCTGTCAATCACCATGATGCCTTTGGGCACTTTGTTTGCAGCAGAAACAGAAACAACTAGCGATATCGATCAGGTGACTACAGAAGCAACCGGTGAACAGGTGGAAAAAGAAGACGAGGAAGACACCATCAACACCGAGGATACAACAGAGTCATCCAACGAGTCTGATGAGTCACATGACACTCCTCAGGGTGAAGCAAAGGACAAGAAGTCTTCAAAAGACCGCAACGATGCTGCGTACGTCATTGATGTGTCCGCGATTGCGACTACAAACAGTTTTAATCAGGATATAGCATTGCTCGAAGGCGTCACGGTTACACCTGACAAGTATATGGATGGGGATGAAGAGAAGGATGTCCTGATTCGCGTCAAGAGCGCAACGCCGTCCAACACCGGCTCGGAATTTGATTCTTCACAGGATTATAATGCGGAAACATCGACGCTTAACGTAAAGAACGTTGACTCTGCCGGACATACAAGGGCACAGGTCACATACACAATTGTATACGAGGCCTATGTTGGTGACACAGTGCTGGCAACAGCGAATGTTGATATCCAGTTCTTTGATGACTCTCTGATTGGGGGTCTTGTCGAAGAAGACGTGGCATACATTTCCAAGGCACAGGTTCTGGATACGGTCGACGGTACGGCATCCTTTGACAGTCAGAGCGGACCTGGCTATGACACCGGAGATCACAATAAAATCGTTCGAACCTTCGATTCTGTAACTGATACGGTCGAACTGACGAATGCTGTATATGGAAATTCCGATTATGCGAAATACGAAAAGGGGTATGTTGGATTTGAATTCGTACTGGAAGGTGATTATGAGAAAGTAGAATTCAATAAAGCAAAGATGACATGGCTTCAGGCCAAGCATGCGGATTATACGATTCTGAAAGATGTAGAAAAAGACGGAAAGAAATATCAGGTCATGAGAGGAACGTTCTTATGGGAGAGCGAAGATGCCGGACAGCCTGCTATTGGAGCCGCAAGTCTTACAATCGATGTTTCGTATTCAGTACTTGGAATGAAAAACGGTGATGAGATTCAGCCTGATTACACCTTTTGGATGGTCTATAATGATGTCCCGGATAAGGATAAAGACATTGAGGATTTTACAGCGGACGGATATAACTTCGTAAAGGACTATAACGATGAATGTGATGTGCACAACAGGGTTGAACCCGTACATATCAAGGGAGAGAAAGTACAGGTTTCAGCTGCACCTTGGTACAATGTGAATTTGTCAACGGGGTCTGCAGATTCGCTTCAGCTTGGATATTGGGATCTTGCAAATGGGAATTATTCTCCTGATACTGAGACTGACACATCCATATACGGGAGGAGTTTTGTTGCAGGT
>JAFRVY010000053.1 GCA_017438285.1 Bacillota bacterium | reverse complement strand
CGTCTGTTGCTGCTACTACCAGGATAGCTCCGTCCATCTGAGCTGCTCCTGTGATCATGTTCTTTACATAGTCAGCGTGTCCCGGGCAGTCTACGTGTGCATAGTGTCTGTTTGGTGTTTCATACTCAACGTGTGCTGTTGAGATAGTGATTCCTCTTTCCTTCTCTTCCGGAGCCTTGTCGATCTCGTCGAACTTTACTTCTTCACCGAGGCCGTACTTCTTCTGAAGAGTCAGCGTGATTGCTGCTGTCAGAGTTGTCTTACCGTGGTCTACGTGACCGATCGTTCCGATGTTGATGTGTGGCTTAGTTCTTTCGAATTTTGCTTTTGCCATTGTTATTTCCTCCTATACCCTATTAGGGCTTAACTAACTTTCTTACAAAGTCTTGAACAATTAATAGTTTATTTGTTAATAGAATCAACTAAGTTGTCCGGTAATTTTTCAAAGTGATCGAACTGCATTACATAGACGCCTCTGCCCTGCGTTCTCGAACGAAGGTCCGTAGCGTATCCGAACATTTCCGAAAGCGGAACATATCCTCTGATTGCTACAGCTCCGTTGTTCATGTCAGAGCCTTCGATTCTGCCGCGTCTTGAACTGATATCGCCGATGACATCGCCCATGTATTCATCAGGGACGGTGACTTCGATCTTGAAGATCGGCTCGAGCAATACAGGATCAGCTTTTTTGGCCGCTTCTCTGAGGGCCATGGAAGCCGCGATCTTGAAGGCCATTTCCGATGAGTCTACTTCGTGGTATGAACCGTCGTAGAGCTCAACTCCACAGTCTACAAGCTGGTATCCGGCAACTGGACCGGTTTCCATAGCTTCCTTGATACCTTCTTCGACCTTAGGGATGTATTCCTTCGGAATCGCACCGCCCACGATCGAGTTCTTGAATTCAAAACCTTCACCCGGCTCACGCGGATAAAGCTTGATCTTGACGTGTCCGTACTGGCCCTTTCCGCCCGACTGCTTGGCGTATTTGTGATCTACGTCCACAGCCTTGGTGATCGTTTCCTTGTAAGATACCTGTGGCTTACCGACGTTCGCTTCGACTTTGAATTCACGAAGCAGTCTGTCCACGATGATCTCCAGGTGAAGCTCACCCATGCCGGCGATAATGGTCTGTCCGGTCTCTTCATTCGTGTAAGTCTTGAAGGTCGGGTCTTCTTCTGCCAGTTTGGCGAGAGCCACTCCCATCTTTTCCTGTCCAGCCTTTGTTTTAGGCTCGATAGCGATCTCGATTACCGGATCTGGGAATTCCATTGACTCTAATATGATTGACCTTCTCTCATCGCAGAGAGTGTCTCCCGTAGTAGTGACTTTGAGTCCTACTGCTGCTGCGATATCGCCGGAGTATACCGTGTCGATATCCTCCCGCTTGTTGGCGTGCATCTGGAGTATTCTGCCGATACGCTCTTTCTTCTCCTTAACAGGATTGTAGACGTATGAGCCGGAATCGAGTGTTCCGGAATATACTCTGAAGTACGCCAGTTTTCCCACGTACGGATCGGCGACGATCTTGAACGCCAATGCCGCGAATGGGCCCTTATCATCTGCAGGTCTTTCTTCTTCGTTGCCGGTCTTTGGTGACACGCCCGTGATTGGCGGGATGTCCAAAGGCGACGGCATGTAGTCGACGACCGCATCCAGCATCATCTGTACGCCTTTGTTCTTGTACGCGCTGCCGCACGTTACAGGAACCATCTTGCCTGCTATCGTAGCCGTTCTTATTACTGACTTGATCTCGCTTTCTGAAATCTCCTCACCTTCGAGGAACTTCATCATGATCTCTTCGTCAAATTCAGATACCGCCTCAAGCATTTTCTCTCTCCACTCTTCGGCTTCTGCTAAGAGCTCTTCCGGGATGTCGGTCTTCTCGAATTCCTTACCCAGATCGTCCTTGTAGATCTCCGCCTTCATTTCGATCAGGTCGATGATCCCAATAAACGTCTCTTCCTTGCCGATCGGGAGCTGTACCGGAACAGCGTTTGCCTTGAGTCTGTCCTTTACCATGTCTACGACTCTGTAAAAGTCTGCGCCCATGATATCCATCTTGTTGACGAAGATCATCCTTGGTACGCCGTACTTTTCTGCCTGTCTCCACACGGTCTCAGACTGCGGTTCAACGCCGCCCTTCGCGCAAAGCACCGTGACTGCACCGTCGAGTACTCTCAACGAACGTTCGACTTCTACGGTGAAGTCTACGTGTCCCGGTGTGTCGATGATGTTGATTCTCGTGTCTTTCCACTGGGCTGTTGTAGCAGCAGAGGTTATAGTAATACCACGTTCCTGTTCCTGTTCCATCCAGTCCATAACAGCTGCGCCTTCGTGAGTTTCACCAAGCTTGTGCGTTCTGCCTGTGTAGAACAGTATTCTTTCCGTTGTTGTTGTTTTACCGGCGTCGATGTGCGCCATGATGCCGATATTTCTTGTCTTTTCAAGGGAAAATTTTCTGTCTGGCATTTCTTCCTCCTTTCTGCTAGATTTTCTCTAACGGTTTGCAAAAGCTCCAGATTAGAATCTGTAGTGTGCAAATGCCTTGTTAGCTTCAGCCATTCTATGCGTGTCTTCCTTTTTCTTTACTGATGCGCCTGTGTTATCAGCTGCATCCAGCAATTCCTTAGCCAGTCTCTCTGACATGGTCTTTTCACCTCTGTCTCTAGTGTACTTGGTGAGCCATCTCAGGCCTAAGGTCTGACGTCTTTCAGGTCTTACTTCCATAGGAACCTGGTAGTTGGCACCGCCAACACGTCTTGCCTTAACTTCGAGAACAGGCATGATGTTTTCCATTGCCTTATCAAATACTTCGAGTGGATCCTGCCCTGTGATCTCCTTGATCTGATCGAATGCATCGTAAACGATTTTCTGGGCTGTACCCTTCTTGCCGTCGAGCATGATGCTGTTGATCAGCTTAGCAACCACTACGCTGCCGTATACAGGATCCGGAAGTACTTCTCTCTTTGGCACGTTTCCTTTTCTTGGCACTTCTCTTTCCTCCTTAAATTCAAATTCGGTACTCGTTGACTGCATCCGGATTTTCTTCGGAAGCTACGTACAAAAGCTTCTTACTCCGTCTGCAATCCCCGTGAGCGCTCCTTTTATCTGAAAAAGTTGCGCTACTTGATTACCATACTAACTAATGACAGGCTTACTTCTTAGGTCTCTTAGCTCCATACTTGGATCTAGCCTGTTTTCTGTCTGCAACGCCTGCAGTATCGAGTGTTCCTCTTACAATGTGATATCTAACACCAGGGAGGTCCTTAACTCTGCCGCCTCTGATCAGTACAACACTGTGCTCCTGGAGGTTGTGTCCGATTCCAGGGATGTATGCTGTAACTTCGATACCGTTAGTAAGACGTACTCTCGCAACCTTTCTAAGAGCCGAATTAGGCTTCTTTGGTGTAACAGTCTTTACTGAAGTACAAACGCCTCTCTTCTGAGGTGAGTCTACATCTGTAGCAACTCTTCTCAGTGAGTTCATGCCCTTGTTGAGAGCCGGCGCAGTTGACTTCTTTTCACTGCTGGTTCTGCCCTGACGTACTAACTGGTTAATTGTAGGCATCCTTTATCTCCTTTCTTCAAAAATACTCGGCCTAAAAATGGGCGCAATAAGCCCACAGCCGACAGACATTTTATCACAGAAAACATTCAAATGTCAACAAAAGCCCGACTTTTAAAGCCGGGCTTTTTGATGCTGTTTTTAACCCTCAAATCGAGGTGTTTTTTACATCTCCGAAGACTCGTCCGTTTCGTTTACGAATTCGTTCGAAACAGCGTAGTCTTCAACGGAAGCCAGGTCGTCCGCCGTAGCCATTTCAGGTACGACTTCCTCGAGCTGTTCATACTCTTCCTCTTCCTCTTCGGCCATCTCAGCCTGCTTCAGCATCTCTCTGTAGCCTTCGATGATCTCAGCGTTGACACCGTAGTCCAGTTCGATGTTTCTGTACTTCCTCATGCCGGTTCCTGCAGGAATCAGCTTACCGATGATGACGTTCTCCTTGAGTCCTTCGAGGTGATCCGTCTTTCCCTTGATGGCAGCATCGGTGAGTACACGGGTGGTCTCCTGGAAGGAGGCCGCCGACAGGAATGAGTTGGTCGCCAGGGAAGCCTTTGTGATACCGAGGAGCAGGCGCTCTGCATCTGCAGGCTCGCCGCCCTCTGCGATGGCTTGCTCATTGGCTTCTTCGACTTCGAATCTGCCGTACTGACCGCCAGGCAGAAGTCCGGTGTCGCCAGGGTTGTTGATCTTCATCTTCGACAGCATCTGGCCTACGATGACCTCGATGTGCTTGTCGTTGATGTCTACGCCCTGATTCTTGTATACCCTCTGTACTTCCTTGAGGAGGTACTGGTATACGCCTTCAACGCCTGTGAGTCTCAGCAGGTCCTTAGGATCCAGAGGTCCGCTGGTGATGTTGTCACCGGCTTCCACATATTCGCCTTCGGATACGCAGATTCTCGCGCCGTAAGGAATCTCGTACTTCTTCTCGACTTCGCCGCGAACGATGACCTCAGTCATGTTGTCGACGTGGGAGATGGAAACGACAGTTCCGTCCGCCTCGCAGACCTGGGCAAGTCCCTTTGGCTTACGTGCTTCGAAGAGCTCTTCGACTCTAGGAAGACCCTGGGTGATGTCGGATCCTGCAACGCCGCCTGTATGGAATGTTCTCATGGTCAGCTGCGTACCAGGCTCGCCGATCGACTGTGCCGCCTGGATACCGACTGCTTCGCCGATGTTGACGCTTTCGCCTGTTGCCAGGTTTCTGCCGTAGCACTTCGCGCAGACGCCGTTCTTGCAGCGGCAGGTCATGACCGATCTGATCGCTACGGAAGTGATTCCCGCATCTTCGATCATCTGGGCCTCAGCCTCGTTGATCTCCTCATCCTGCTCGACTATGATCTCGCCGGTTTCCGGATGAACGATGTCGTTCAGGGCTGTTCTGCCGATGATTCTATCCTTGAGCTTCTCGATGACTTCCTTGCCGTCGGTGAAGGCTTTGACCTCGATACCCTCTTCGGTTCCGCAGTCGTCCTCACGAACGATGACGTTGTGAGATACGTCTACGAGACGACGAGTCAGGTAACCGGAGTCGGCCGTTCTCAGCGCCGTATCGGCAAGTCCCTTTCGGGCACCGTTGGAGGACAGGAAGTACTCCAGTACTGACAGTCCTTCACGGAAGTTCGCCTTGATCGGAATCTCGATTGTCTTACCTGTTGCGTTGGCCATCAGTCCACGCATGCCGCCGATCTGTCTGATCTGGTTCTTGGAACCTCTCGCTCCGGAGTGAGCCATGATGAACAGGTTGTTCAGGGATCCCAGTGAATCCATCAGCGCATCGGCTACGTCATCAGTTGCCTGATTCCAGATGTCGATGACCTTGCTGTATCTTTCCTTATCGGATACGAGACCTCTTCTGTAAGCTGCGTCGTACTTGTCGACCAGAGCGTCCGCCTCAGCGATGATGCTCTGCTTCGCCTCCGGAATCTCCATGTCGGAGATACCGATGGTGATGGCAGCCTTTGTTGAATAGTGGTAACCCATATCCTTGATGTAGTCCAGCATCAGGACAGTGTCCGTGTTGCCGTGTCTACGATAGCATCTGTCGATGATCTGTCCGAGGGTCTTCTTGGTGCAGAGGAAGTCAACTTCCAGGGAGTACGGATCAGCTTCTCTGTCCTCGACATAGCCCAGATCCTGCGGGATCTGCTGGTTGAAGATGAATCTTCCAACTGTCGATTCTACGAGCTTGCCTCTCTCGTCATCCTCGCCTGCATACATTCTGACCTTGACGCGGGCGTGAATGCTGACCATACCGGTCTCATACGCCATGAGCATCTCTGACAGGTCGGTGAACACCTTGCCGTCGCCCTTCTCAGGATCCAGCGTCGGATCCTCTTCCTTCGGATCGAAGGTCAGATAGTAGGAACCGAGGATCATGTCCTGGGTAGGCGTCGTGATCGGTGATCCGTCCTTTGGCGCCAGGATGTTGTTGACTGACAGCATGAGGAATCTGGCCTCAGCCTGCGCCTCAACGCTCAATGGAACGTGTACCGCCATCTGGTCTCCGTCGAAGTCAGCGTTGAACGCTGTACATGCCAGTGGATGGAGTTTGATGGCTTTGCCCTCTACGAGTACCGGCTCAAAGGCCTGAATACCCAGTCTGTGGAGGGTCGGGGCACGGTTGAGCATAACCGGATGCTCTTTGATGACGCCTTCGAGGACGTCCCAGACTTCCGGCTTGACCTTCTCGACCATTCTCTTGGCGCTCTTGATGTTGTGCGCGTTTCCGTTCTCCACGAGCTTCTTCATGATGAACGGCTTGAAGAGTTCCAGAGCCATCTTCTTAGGCAGTCCGCACTGGTAGAACTTGAGCTCAGGTCCTACAACGATTACGGAACGTCCCGAGTAGTCGACACGCTTGCCCAGCAGGTTCTGTCTGAATCTGCCCTGCTTACCCTTGAGCATGTCAGAAAGCGACTTCAGCGGTCTGGAGCCGGGACCTGTAACCGGTCTTCCTCTCCTGCCATTGTCGATGAGCGCATCGACGGCTTCCTGGAGCATTCTCTTCTCGTTTCTGACGATGATGTCAGGTGCGTTGGCGAGCAAAAGCCTGTTCAGTCTGTTGTTTCTGTTGATGACTCTTCTGTAGAGGTCATTCAGGTCGGACGTTGCGAATCTGCCGCCGTCCAGCTGTACCATCGGTCTGAGGTCAGGCGGGATGACCGGGATGACATCCAGCACCATCCACTCAGGTCTGTTGCCTGAGATTCTCAGCGCTTCGATGACTTCCAGTCTTCTGACGATCCTTACCTTCTTCTGTCCGGTGGCTTTCTCCAGCTGCGCTTTGAGCTGAGCAGACTCTTCTTCCAGGTCTACCGCCTCGAGCAAAGTCTTGACGGCGTCGGCACCCATCCCTGCCTTGAACTTCATCTCAGGATTGTCCTTCGCTTCTCTGTACTCGTTCTCGGTGAGGATCTGCTTGTATGCGAATTCCGTGTTGCCCGGATCCGTTACGATGTAGTTTGCGAAGTAGAGGACCTTCTCCAGGGTTCTCGGTGAAATGTCCAGCACCAGACCCATTCTCGAAGGGATACCCTTAAAATACCAGATATGGGAGACAGGTGAAGCCAGCTGAATGTGGCCCATTCTCTCTCTTCTTACCTTGGCTTTTGTGACTTCTACGCCGCACTTGTCACAGACGATACCCTTGTATCTGATTCTCTTGTACTTACCGCAGTGGCACTCCCAGTCCTTGGTAGGTCCGAAGATTCTCTCGCAGTAAAGTCCGTCTCTCTCAGGCTTCAGGGTTCTGTAGTTGATCGTTTCCGGCTTGGTTACTTCTCCGTGGGACCAGCTGAGGATCTTTTCTGGAGACGCAAGGCCGATCTGAAGTGCTTCAAAATTATTCATTTCGTAATTTCCATTACTTTCACTCATCGTTTTGCCCTCCTTCTTATTCCTCTTCGCCGGCAGCCTCAGCAGCTTCCAGCTCTACGATCTCTTTTATCTCTTCGACTTCGTCGAGGTCGGTTACTTCCTCTTCGAATTCGATCTCTTCTTCGATGTCATCGAAGTTTTCAGGTTCCTGTTCCTCTTCTTCTTCGAATTCATCCTCGAGCTCTTCTTCGTACTCGGCTTCAGCAGCTTCCGCCTCCGCACGCTTGCTCTCGATTTCTCTGTCGACCATTCTCTCGATTGCCGCTATGCCGTCAGTTTCAGTGTCCTCCTTGATCTCGATCTCTTCGTTGTTCTCTCCGAGTACCTTGATGTCAAGGCAAAGGCTCTGCATCTCCTTGATGAGTACCTTGAAACTCTCAGGAATTCCGGCTTCCGGAATGTTCTCGCCCTTGACGATGGCTTCGTAGGTCTTGACACGGCCCACGATATCGTCGGACTTGACGGTCAGGATCTCCTGGAGCGTGTAAGCCGCGCCGTAAGCTTCCAAAGCCCATACTTCCATCTCGCCGAAACGCTGTCCGCCGAACTGGGCTTTACCGCCCAGAGGCTGCTGCGTAACGAGTGAGTACGGACCGGTGGAACGAGCGTGTATCTTGTCGTCTACCAGGTGGTGCAGCTTCAGCATGTACATGTAGCCGACGGTTACAGGGTTATCGAAGTAATCGCCTGTTCTGCCGTCTCTGAGCCTAAGCTTACCCGTCTCATCGTAACCTGTTTCCTTAAGCAGTTCGATGATGTCCTTCTCGGTTGCGCCATCGAATACCGGCGTTGCGATGTACCAGTCTTTGGACTTGGCGGCCAGGCCCAGATGTACCTCGAGTACCTGTCCGACGTTCATACGGGACGGTACGCCCAGAGGATTGAGCATGACCTGCAAAGGCTGTCCGTTCTCGAGGAACGGCATGTCTTCTTCAGGCAGGATCCTGGAGATAACGCCCTTGTTTCCGTGACGGCCCGCCATCTTGTCGCCGACCTGGATCTTTCTCTTGGTTGCGATGTAAACTCTGACCAGCTTGTTGACGCCCGGAGGCAGCTCGTCGCCGTTTTCTCTCGAGAAGATCTTTACATCTACGACGATACCGGTTTCTCCGTGTGGAACGCGCAGTGAAGTATCACGAACTTCACGGGCCTTCTCACCGAAGATGGCTCTCAGAAGTCTTTCTTCTGCAGTCAGTTCCGTCTCTCCCTTCGGAGTGACCTTACCGACCAGAATGTCTGAAGAGTTGACTTCCGCTCCGATTCTGATGATACCGTCTTCGTCCAGATCCTTCAGAGCATCCTCACCGACGTTTGGAACCTCGCGTGTGATCTCTTCCGGTCCGAGCTTGGTATCTCTCGCCTCGGATTCGTATTTCTCTATATGAATGGACGTCAGTACGTCCTCCATGATGAGCTTTTCGTTGAGGATGATCGCATCCTCGTAGTTGTAGCCTTCCCAGGTCATGAAACCGATGAGAAGGTTTTTGCCCAGAGCGACCTCGCCGTTGGAAGTGGACGGACCGTCAGCGATGACTTCGCCGGCCTCCACGTGTTCGCCGCGGAATACAATCGGTCTCTGGTTGATGCATGTTCCCTGGTTGGAACGCTTGAACTTGAGCAGGTGGTGCACATCGTCCTCACCGCCGTCGTCTCTGGCGATGACGATTCTGTCAGCGTCGACAAACTTGACTGTTCCGTCGTGTCTGGCGAGCTGTGCAACGCCGGAATCCTTGGCAGCCTTGTATTCCATGCCTGTTCCGACCATCGGCGCCTCAGTGACCATGAGTGGTACTGCCTGACGCTGCATGTTGGAACCCATGAGGGCACGGTTCGCGTCGTCGTTCTCGAGGAACGGGATCATAGCTGTCGCAACGGATACTACCTGCTTCGGCGATACGTCCATGTAGTCTACGACTTCACGCGGTACCAGGTCGATGTCTCCGGCCTTGCCTCTGGCCGCAACCTTCATGTTCAGGAAGTGACCTTCGGAATCGAGAGGCTCGTTGGCCTGTGCCACGATCTTATCCTCTTCGTCGTCAGCCGTCAGGTAGTGGATCTCTTCCGTGACGATTCCTGTCTCTTTATCTACAACTCTGTACGGCGTCTCGATGAATCCGTACTGGTTGATGACTCCGTATGTGGTCAGGGAACCGATCAGACCGATGTTCGGTCCTTCCGGAGTCTCTATCGGACACATTCTGCCGTAGTGTGAGTGGTGTACGTCTCGAACTTCGAATCCTGCACGTTCTCTGGACAGACCGCCAGGTCCCAGCGCGGAGAGTCTTCTCTTGTGAGTCAGCTCTGCCAGCGGGTTGGTCTGGTCCATGAACTGTGAAAGCTGTGAACTGCCGAAGAATTCCTTGACGGCTGCCGTAACAGGTCTGATGTTCATCAGACCCTGCGGCGTAACTTCCGCCGTATCCTGGGTGTTCATTCTCTCACGGATGGTTCTCTCCATTCTGGAGAGTCCGATCCTGATCTGATTCTGCAAAAGCTCGCCGACGGTTCTCAGTCTTCTGTTGCCCAGATGGTCGATGTCGTCGGTGTTGCCGATGCCATAGTTCAGGTTCAGCAGGTAACTCATGGATGCGATCACGTCAGCGACCAGAATGTGCTTCGGTGAAAGATCGAACTTTCTCATCTTCAGCACTTCCTTGACCTCTTCTTCGCTGTATCCTTCCGTTTCCTTCAGGATCTCCATGAGTACCGGATAATAAACTCGGTCCGCAATCTTCAGATCGGAGATATCGTACTCGATGTACTGATCGATATCTACGAACTGGTTGCCGATTACCTTCGTTGAAGCATCGTCATCGTGATTGGATCTAACCATTACGGATTCAACGCCGGCGTTTTCGATCTGTCTTGCAAGTTCCTTGCTGACTGTTTGCCCTGCTTCAGCCAGGATCTCGCCCGTGTTCGGATCTATAACGTCTTCGCTTACAACGTTGTCTGCCAGACGATTGTACAGACCGAGCTTCTTGTTGTATTTATATCTTCCGACCTTCGCGAGATCGTATCTCTTCGGGTCGAAGAACATCGAGTTGAACAATGAACCTGCAGACTCTACTGTCGGAGGCTCGCCTGGACGAAGCTTCTTGTAGATCTCCTTGAGACCTTCTTCGTGGTTGGTGGCGGAATCCTTCTCCAGTGTCTTCAGCAGTCTCGGCTCGTTACCGAAGATGTCGATGATCTCCTGGTTGGTGCCGATGCCCAGTGCTCTGAGCAGTGTGGTTGCCGGCTGCTTCCTGGTTCTGTCCACTCTGACGTAAATGACTTCGTTGGAATCAGTCTCGTACTCCAGCCATGCTCCCCTGTTCGGGATGACCTGTGTGAAGAACAGATTCTTACCTGACTTATCGATCTCCTTGCTGTAGTAAGGACCAGGTGATCTTACGAGCTGTGTTACGACGACTCTCTCTGCGCCGTTATATATAAAGGTACCTTTTTCGGTCATGATCGGGAAGTCTCCCATGAATACTTCCTGCTCCTTGACTTCGCCGGTCTCTCTGTTGACCAGTCTTACCTTTACTTTAAGAGGAGCTGCATATGTTACGTCTCTTTCCTTGCACTCCTCCTGCTCATACTTCGGAGGGTCGGAAAGTGAATAGTCGATGAATTCGAGGACCAGTTTATCCGAATAATCCTTGATCGGGGAAACATCCTCAAAAACCTCACGAAGACCTTCTTCAACAAACCATTTATACGAATCTGTCTGAATTTGAATCAGATTTGGCATCTCTGCCACTTCGTTGATTTTTGAAAAGGTCATTCGTTCTTTTCTACCTAATTTGATAGGATTTGGCATATTAATCTCTCCTTATTAACTTAACAAATTACATTTGCAGGGCAATTTAATAATATAGCAAATATTTGTCAAGGTGTCAACAAAAATGTGAAATTAAGGGAAGATATTTTAGATAAGGCGAAAGCTCATGCAAAAGCTCATGCAAAGGCCTGCGCAAAGGCTTGAAAAAATGAGCCCGCCAGCGCGAGGCGGCGCATCTCCCGGGTCCTCGTCGCAGGCGTCCGGATCCGCTCACTCAAAAAGAATAGAACCTCAGACAAACTCGAGCTTACGCTCTCAAACATGTCTGAGGTTTAGCTATTCTTTATTCTCGTTTCGCGGGCGGCCGGAACTGCTCCTGCGGAAATGGAGCCCCGCCACCCCGCCTGCACGCACTTTATTCAATAATCATCTACGCTCTCTTAAAGATATCATAGTTCTGTTTCAATTCGCTACCAACCATCATGCTTAATGCCTGTGCAAATTTAGAAACGATATCATTATAATACTTTTGATCTGTCTTCATGAAGTTACTTACACTTGTTGTCAAGCTGTTATTAAACGCATATTGATATGCATCAGCAACTATCATAACGATACTCTTTACAACACGATCAAGTTTAGTGTCTAGGTCGTTACCTGTATAATTTGAAATGCTACCTCCATATACAAACGGAATAGTCCCTACCGACTTAGGGTCATTAATAAAATCATTTTCAGTAATATCACCATTAACTAATCGATAGCAAACACCCATAAGAGCAAATATTGTCTGTTTGCCGTTTTTAAGAATCTCTGTTTGAATTGGATTAAGACCAGACACCTTGTATTTACTTTCTATTGCTGAATATCTTTTATCCAAATCGATTAAATCTTTTATAAAGGCCTTTTTTAATGGGTCTCTATCATAATTAACCTTAAAGATCTTGTCGTATGTTGTTGGAGTGTCGAATATCTTTCTTTTTCCTGATCGAGCTGTTCCCGGTTGCTGATGTGCAAAAGAAAGAATAATCTGACCGAGATCATCATTTTTAATACTGTAATTGAACGATCCCTTGAGTTTGTTCCCCCGCTTTATTTCTAAAGCGATGTTTTCTTGTCTTAGCCAATTCTGCAGCTTGACCATCTCTGGAGCATTCGATTTCAAATCCCTAGGATATATAGGCTTTTGTGAGTTAGTTGCTTCGGCTATTTTTGTATAGAAAAACGCAGCATCGTCATCCTCTTTTGTGGCCACAATTTTACAAGGAATATAAAACTCCTTTGTGTTGGTCCCTTTGTATGATCCAATTAACGTTGTTGTCTGACCACCGTTTACAATTGAAAAATCCGTCAGGTTAACGGTGTCCCCGTCAACAGCATACTCCTTACAGGCTATAATAATACCGTTATTAAGGAACCAAAAGTTATCTCTATCTGAGTCGAGAGTTCTTTTTATTCCGGAGTCAACCAACGTATTTCTTATATACTTTCGGATATTTAGGTCAAACAGTCCTGCCCCAGCATATTTATTGTAAAGCTGAACAATTGAGGTTGATAACACATTGCATTGTATCCCGCTTAAATCATTAGATTCATATTCCAAATAATTTTTCGCCTTATCAAGCTTAATCTTTTCGTACTTTACAGTTGGCAGTTGTGTCTGGACCTTTTGAATTTCTTTGTCGATTTGGTCAACTGTGTATATCGTTACAGCATCCGAAGGAAAATCATGTGTAGTGTTATTAATCTTCTTCATCGCGCCATCAACATCAAGTGAGGCAGAAGTAAAGATGTTATATTCAATATTATCTGCATTATCTTCCGGAAGACGATCCAAAGCATTTTGAAGAGTCTTTTTAAGACGTTCGTTATAGATGCCAGTATGTGATTTCTTAAAATTTTGTACCGTGCTATACATTTTCCCAAGTTCAGTGATTATCTGATCGAAAGAAAGCGACCCTGTATACTTTGATTGGCATATATACAGTTTGGATTCCTCATCATCAAATGCTATAAAATCCACGCCTCCATCATTTGTTCCATCTGTGACCAAATCAACTTGGTCAATATAGTCAATAGAAAAAATGTAACGTAAAAGCACATGGCTGAATGCTCTGTCATCAGTAATTGAATTGCCTGTGATTTTCTCTACCTGAGTCCTTGCAACTCCAATTTGAGAATCTATTATTTCGCTCATTATTATTCCTCCCTGTTTCAATATACCACTGATACTTGCTATTTTTGCTGCTTTAAGCATGCATTAAAAAAATGGATCAACAATCAATCATCTATAACTTATTATACTTGATTGCATTGCACTTCGCCTTATTTATTGGGTACTTCATTTCATTCATGTCCATTTTCTTGTTCACTATTTCGTCCACATCTAGTTCTAGTTCATCTAACATATTTTGACAACAAACGATAACGTCCGCAAGTTCCTCCTTGACATGATCAACATCATAGTTCTGATCGTCCCACTGAAAGCACTCCAACAATTCACCCGCTTCAATGCTAATAGATTTGGCAAGATTGGTTGGTGTATGAAATTGTCCCCAATCTCTGTCCTCTGAAAACCTTCTTATACGATCTACTGTTTCTTGTCTCATAATAATAACGCCCCTTCGGTTTCTCGCAAATATTGTAATTATTTCTTTCGCCTATTTTGTACCTTTTCACGTAAATCTTCAACACTTATGCCATCACCCCTATGCAACACTGCATGGCAATTTGGACATACTGGAATCAAATCGTTTATCGGATCCAATGTGTATGGCCCTTCTTTTTTGCTAATCGGGACGATATGGTGCACTTCAATCATATTTGAATATTCCGGTCCATATTCATCGCCAAAATCAAACCCACATATTTGACAAATAATACGCCCATCTTTATTCATATAATGGTCTTTACAAATCTGCTTTGCCTTAGGATCGCGTTCATATGAATTGACTGTAATTGTCTTCTTAGCACCTTCAATAATGGGTTCATCTTCAGACAATTCTATTTCCTCAGGAAGCGGATCATCATCCTCTTCAGGCATATTGATCCCAATGTAGTCTGCAAGCCTATACCAAGAACTGCATTTTCCTATTTCATCCAATTCATTTTCAAACAGTTCTTCCAAACTCAACTTTGGATCACGGCCAAATACGTTAACACATATTCCTCTAAACCCATCTCCCGGCAGACCAGTATTTTTATTTGTAACCATTGCTGAAATGGCAGGTAAGTTGAGCTCATTACATTTTCTGTTTATTTCGTCAAGTAATACTCCCATGACAAAGCGTGAGTTGGGTTTGCTTTTCGTCATGTTGGATAATTCCCCATAGGTTATTGTGCGTCGTCGATTAGCTATGAGTTTTAGTAATGCCTCTGCTACTTCGATTGCTTTATCGCTGAGAGGTGCTTCTGTATCAAATTCAACCTCATATGAATCCACACTATCTTTATGAAAGATGACATTTGGATAGTAATCCAAATCATCATATACGGCAAATTCATCTGCTAAGTTCTGATACCAGAACAAGCGAACACGTGCAAGGTCATGTTTTTCTCGGTGCAAGTATGCTTCATACACCTCGCCATCATATTCCAATGTAATGATTCTTTTATCACCTGCTTTTAATTCATCAACGTCAAAGAACCAATAGATATCACGCGGTAAAGTTGAACCGCGATAATCAAAAAATGATTTATCGCATCGTTTTATCGCTGTCTTTTGGTCCTTGATAGTCCAGGACGCAAAGGTCCCAGTAGAGTGAATCGTTATTGTCGTCCCCTTGCCTGCCACTTTCTCAAAAAGTGTTGCCAGTTCTGGTTCAAGTTCAAACAAATACCCGCGATTAGGTTCACCGAAAGAATCAAACGCCGAATAGTTTTCACATCTATATTTAATTATGTCGTTCGTAAAGTCTGTAATATCAATTGGCTCATCAAGTACAAACGGACTGCAGCTTACAAGTCTTCCTTTACGTTCTCTTCCTTCGTCGGTTGAATGAAGAACTAAACCTCGACTGAAATATCGCTCAATAACACATCGACTCTCTGAGGTGTGAAAAAAGGCCTTTTAAGAGGTGCTTTTTCACAGTTTTCGTAGTATACTCTTGCTGGCAGGATGCCTTTGATCGTTTTGATCACACGGCAAACAGACAGCTCGTGATGGGGTTTGCAAAAGTAATCACGACCCGTCTTGTATCATCTCTATTGACAGATCGATCACTATCTGCATCCTAAAATCTTGGTTATCTGTTCTTCGTGAACAAATCAGGTTTCAAATGGACTTCATCCGACGGGATGAGGTCCATTTTCATGAAGGCGAACAACTTATGCATATCTTCATCATCTTCCCTTATCAGTTCATACGGTGACTTGTAATCCAGACCTGGTCTTCTGGTGCTGTTGATGTGATTCATCAGCAGCGTGATGTCTTCCTGTTCGTAGGGGTTGAATGGCTTCCCTTTCGGTATCACATACCGGATGTACTCGTGGTTTTTCTCGATATGCGGTTTCTGCCACGATGCCATTGGGTCGCAATAGAATATCTTCGTTCGGAACTCATAATCCTCTGTCAGCTCCAGATCATCCACTCTCTTGAACTCTGATCCATTGTCCGTAAGAATGTAAGGAAAAAGACGTTGGAAACACTCTGTTCCAATCCCTCTTTCCAGATAGTCGAAGACTCTCTTCACAGACTCCGCCTTGCCATCCGGCATAAGGAACAGCAGCATGACCGGGATCTCCTGATGGATCATTGTCAGCAGTCTTTTTCCTCTCTCTCTGCACCCTTTGACCGTATCCATTTCCCAGCCGAAATCAGGCGTGTTTTTTATGAACATCTCATAGTCCCTGTAAGTATGCCCATCACGGTAACTCTGATTGGCAAACCCTTTTGCTCTTTTCTTCCTGCGTCTCCTGTAGCGGACCTTCCTGCGAAGATCGATGTTCTTGATCTTCAGCTCTCCGGAATCGATGTAGTTGTACAGGCTCCGCAGCGACATAGGCAGTTCAACTTCATGCTCTGCATAGATATGGGACAACGGCTGACCTTTCGCAAGCAGCGGAATCACAATATCTTCTACTGCTTTCTTCTGCTCATCTGTAAGCCGTATGCCCTGCCGGCTTTCCGATCTTCTTCTGTTGGATGCTGCGTCTGCATATACTGCCGTGTACAGATATTTTTCCTTGATGCACACTCTCCTGTTCTTGCAGGTATTGCATACATACGGCGGTGAGTCCGGTTTATGGCATGCTACAGAGACATACCCGCTGCAGACAGCTCTGCAGTCAACTCCTTTGCAGTATTTGCACGCAGTCCTACACGCATATGGTGCTGCGCCGCAGATACCCCTTCGATTGCATCGACGTGCGTGGATGCAATCCTTTCCGGCACAATAATTCGGCCGGATGCAGGTCCTGTTTTCCAGGACCTCATGTGAGACTGTCGATGGATGGCGCCCGATCCTGCGCGCGATCTTCCTGAACGTTTCTCCTCTGCATAATCCCGTCTCAATTGCCAGTCTTTCCGTCAGATCCAACTGGCCTCTTTTTCTGCGATAGTTCATATTTGCTCCTATCCTGCAGATAGTGATCACTGATGACTTTAGCAGAGGTTGTTGCAACAGTAAACAAGACTTTTTGAACGATTTTCAGTTGTCAAAGTTCGGTTTTAGTTTTTCATTTAAACCCCCTCTTGACTATAGGATAGCGTCTTTGGTGTCCGAAAAACTCTCTCAAAAGAAAATCCCAGGCATATTTCCTGGGATTCACTCCATTTCTTCATTATTCCTTCATCGCCTGGATGACTTCGTTCATCTTCCTTACCTCGGCGCGGTAATGCCTCATGAACCCGAACCAAATAATAAAGGCGACTGCAATCTGAATGGCTGCGATCACGAGCCCCTGACCAAGGCTTGCAGCTCCTCCGATCCATCCGACCGCATATGCGACGATCGTGTAAACGGTCAGTCCGATTCCCATGTGGATCAGGACTTTGATCGGCATCGGCAGTCTCTCGCTGCTGTAAACGACGGTTGGAACGCCGAATCCGATTCCCAGGATGATGCATCCGATGATCATCTTGGTAAACCGGTAATGGTCAAGGCTGAAATTGCCGCCGTAGCCGACATCGAACACGATGCCAACCAGGCTAAAAATCGCCAGGGCCATTCCAATGCTGATCACTGTGCTTTTGAGTATGTCTTTTACTTTGCTGTTCATCTCCCTTACCTCCTATAATCCAAGATACCGTTTGAACTCCGGCAAGTATTTCCTCGAAACATAATCACTGCATCCGTTCTTGAGTTTCAGCAGCATGGTGCCGCCAAAGCCCGGCTCAATGCTGTCCAGATACGACAAGTTAACCAGTGTGGATTTTGAAATCTGCATGAACTGGCTGCCCAGCTGCTCCGCAAGCTCATAGAGTCTCTTGCGGGAGCGGTATTGATTGCTTTCGCCGTAGATGATCATATCGCCGCCTTCGACTCGGACCATGTAGATATCGCTAGCCTTAAGAACGACGAGATCTTCTTCGTTCTGCAGAGCGGTGATGGGTGCATCGCCTGCGCTGAAGGCATCCATGATCCTCCGGATTTCGTCGGTCAGTTTGTCGGTGTAGATCACGGCATATGGTTCTCTATATTCTGGTGATAGTTCCACGTTTACTTTCACGCCGCTGTCTCCTTTCGTGTTTCTGTTGTCATTGTACATGATAGTAGCCGGTTTGTCCTGTATATCCGCATAAGTGGCGCAAAATGGCACATGAAATGCAAAAATCCCAGGCGTTTGCCTGGGATTGGATTGGTTCAAGTATAATTTACGCCGTGGACTTTTCTACAACTACCTGCTTTAGGATGCTGCAATCTGTTTCAACCGCCTCCACCCGACGTTCCAACATGTCATATGATTTGTTTGCACCGGGTAACACTTCTAAGGCAGTAGCTAATTTGTCCCAGTAATTTTCTAAAACGACATCGATGTGACGCAAATGTTCTTGGACTTGTTTATTCAGTTCTGTCTCTGTCTTATAAAAGAATTCTTCCATTCTCTTATCTTGCTCTGCAAACTTTTCGTCGATTCGCTTGTCCTGTTTGTCAAAACGATCGTCCATAATTTCTACAATCCACTTTTTGTCATCATTTGTTAACATGTTACTACCCTCTTTTCATAGCTTTTATGTGTCTCGATTATATGCCAGCCAAGGCGGCTAGGAAAGGACTATTTGTTCAATTGTAAGATAATGCCTATTTATTGTAATATCTCGCCGCGGCCAGCGCGCTGCCGAGGGCGCTATCCCGCAGCCGCAGCTGCAGGTGCCAGCGAAGCGAAAGAAAAGAATAGAAAAACTCCAGGAATGTCCGAGCACCCGTCAGGGTGTGAGTTTTCCTGGAGTTCTATTCTTCTTGAGTGAGCGCGGCAGCCTGCCTGCGGCGAGGACCCGCGCCCGGACAGTGCTCCGGCCGCAGCGGGCCTTTGCACTATAAGTTGGTTATGCTCTGCTTACTTCAGTTCTACGCCAGCGCCAACTTCTTCCAGCTGAGCCTTGATAGCTTCTGCTTCTGCCTTTTCGATACCTTCCTTGACGTTTGAAGGAGCTCCATCTACGAGAGCCTTTGCTTCCTTCAGGCCCAGGCCAGTGATCTCTCTGACAGCCTTGATAACCTTGATCTTTTCTGCACCGATTTCAGCCAGAACAACTGTGAACTCAGTCTGCTCTTCGCCGCCACCAGCAGCACCAGCATCAGCAGCAACAACAGCAACGCCTGCAGCTGCGCTTACGCCAAACTCTTCTTCACAAGCCTTAACCAGCTCGTTCAGCTCTAAAACTGACATATTCTTTATAGCTTCGATAATCTGATCTTTATTCATTTTATTTCTCCTTTATTATTATTTTGATTATTGAATGATACTATCTAATTAATTAAGCTTCTGCTCCTTCGCCCTTCTCTGCGATCTGCTTGACGACTCTCGCGAAGTTTGCGATAGGTGACTGGATGCTTCCCATGAACTTGGAAATCAGGACTTCTCTTGAAGGGATGCTTGCGATCTGAGTGATGCCATCCTTGTCATAGAAGTCGCCTTCTACGAATCCACCCTTGAACTCCATCTTTTTGAACTCTTTGATTGCTTCGTTCAAAACTCTTGCAGGTGCTGTTGCATCTTCATAGCTGAATGCGAATGCGCTTGGGCCTTCGAGGATCTCTGCCATTTCTGCGTAGTCAGTTCCGTCGATAGCTCTCTTTACCAGCGTGTTCTTATAGATTGTGTAGTCAACGCCGGCTTCACGCAGCTTTTTTCTCATTGCGTCAGCCTGGGCAACAGTAATACCCATGTAATCGATAACGACTGCGGACTGTGCTCTTTCGAACTTATCCTTGATCTCGTCGATAACGACCTGCTTTTCGATATAAGCTTGTTTCATTTCTGACATGTTTTGCGTAATTCTCCTTTCATAGATTTTTGTACGCCGTAAAAATGAAAAACCTCGCTGTGGCGATTGCGTAGCGAGGTCTGTATATTTTACATTGTACCTCGGTGGGGCTTTGGTTTAAGAGCTCGCGCTCCCCCACTGTCTACGGCTTGTTGTATTCAATTCCGTGTTTTGATCTATCCTATTAGTTCGTTCCGATCTTCTGAGGATTGATCTTGACTCCAGGACCCATGGTTGCTGCAACGACAACACTTCTCATGTACTGTCCCTTCGCTGCTGCCGGCTTAGCCTTGATGATAGCCTGTGCCAGTGCGTTGAAGTTTTCGATCAGCTTTTCTGGACCGAATGATGCTTTACCGATAGGTACGTGGATGATGTTTGTCTTGTCGAGTCTGTACTCAACCTTACCGGCTTTGGTCTCGGCGATAGCTTTTGCTACGTCCATAGTAACGGTACCGGATTTAGGGTTTGGCATGAGTCCCTTAGGTCCCAGGATCTTACCGAGTCTACCGACAACGCCCATCATGTCAGGAGTAGCGATAACAGCGTCGAAGTCCATCCATCCTTCTTTCTGGATCTTCTGAGCCATTTCCTCTGCGCCTACATAATCTGCGCCGGCTTCTTCTGCTTCTGTAGCCTTCGGGCCCTTGGCAAATACGAGAACTCTCTTCGTGTTGCCTGTGCCGTGCGGAAGAACGATTGCGCCTCTGATCTGCTGATCTGCGTGTCTTCCGTCAACGCCCATCTTGAAATGAGCTTCGATTGTTTCGTCGAACTTAGCCTTTGCTGTCTTGAGAACGAGTCCCAGAGCTTCTTCGACTTCGTACTGTTCAGCCTTATCGTATTCCTTTAAGGCTTCCTTGTAGTTTTTACCTCTCTTAGGCATTTTGTTAATCCTTTCTGTGGTGCAAACGACTCCCCGGCGACTGACCGGTTCTCAGTCTTCCACTGTGTTAGTCTTCTACAACGATTCCCATGCTTCTTGCTGTTCCCTTGATCATCTCGGTTGCAGCCTCCAGGCTTGCAGCGTTGAGATCCGGCATCTTGGTCTTTGCGATCTCTTCTACCTGTGCGTATGTGAGTGTCGCGACCTTCGTCTTGTTAGGTTCACCTGATGCTGACTCGAGACCTGCTGCCTTCTTGAGCAAAACTGCTGCAGGCGGTGTCTTCGTAATGAACGAGAAACTGTGGTCTGCATATACAGTAATGACTACTGGAATGATCATACCTGGCTGATCCTGGGTCTTGGCGTTGAACTGCTTACAAAAGTCCATAATGTTGACGCCGTGCTGACCAAGTGCAGGACCTACAGGTGGTGCAGGGTTCGCATTTCCGGCTGGGATCTGAAGCTTGATATAGCCTGCGATCTTTTTAGCCATCTGAATCCTCCTTTCTTCAATTATATATACAAAGCCTTACCGGCTTCTAGTCGAGCTTGTCGACCTGAGCGAAATCCAGTTCTACCGGCGTGTCTCTGCCGAACATGGAAACTCTCGCTCTCAGGGTCTGCTTCTCAGCATTGACCTCTTCGACGACTCCCATGAAGTTCTCGAATGGTCCGTTGATAACCTTGATGGTATCTCCGATGTGGATATCCAGATCGATGTAGATCTTCTCGATACCCATTCTTCTTACTTCTTCCAGAGTAAGAGGAACCGGGTTCGAGCCGTGTCCGAGGAATCCCGTAACGCCCTGAGTGTTTCTGACGATGTACCATGATTCATTGGTAACGATCATCTTGACGAGGACGTAGCCCGGGAACATCTTCTTGGTCTTGATCTTTCTCTGGCCGTTCTTCAGCTCTACTCTATCTTCTGTAGGCACAACAACCTGGAGAACCAGGTCCTGCATCCCTCTGTTCTCTACGAGCTTCTCGATGCTGGCCTTGACCTTGTTCTCATGACCTGAATATGTATGTACTACGTACCACTTTGCCTCTCCGTCTCCTCTGAGACCTTCCAGTTCATCGAGGTTCAGCGGCTTCTTTTCTTCCTTGATTTCGTTTTCACTCATTGTCCCTAAAACTCCAATCGTCTGTCATCCGTTAGAAGCACAGTGCCTTGATTGCAGCAAGAACGCCTGAATCCACGCCCCAGAACAGGAGTGCGAATGCAGCGCATGTGCAAAGAACGATCACTGTGAACGAGCCAAGTTCTTTTCTAGTCGGCCATACGACCTTCTTCATTTCCAGCTTAACACCGCGGAAGTATTCGAGGAGGCTTCCTCTCTGCTTCTTCTGGTTGTTCTTGTTCTGCTGCTTTGACTTAGCCTTTTTTCTGTCCTTCTGGATCTGATCGGCTTTTGACTGGGCCTTTGCCCATCTTGTCTTCTTGTCAGGGGCTTTTACTTCTGCCTTTTTGGCCATTTCGTGTCTCTCCCTTTTGATACTTACTTCGTTTCCTTATGCAGCGTATGCTTCTTGCAGAACGGGCAATACTTGTTCATCTCGATACGGTCAGGATTGTTCTTCTTGTTCTTGATAGTATTGTAGTTTCTCTGCTTACATTCGGTGCATGCGAGTGTAACTTTTACTCTCATTTCTAGTGTCCTCCATTTAACCTAAACATAGAGCGGAGCCCGCTCTTGTCTCGTTTTATTCCATAAAGTCGCTCAATAATTATATATGAAGGGACTGTCAACGTCAAGGGATATTTCCCTTTTGTTTTCAGTAAAAAAAGTGCCGCACCGGAATGACCGATGCGGCAACTTTTATCGGTAATATTATTAGAGGGTCAAACACTTCTTAGGGCACTTGTCAACGCAGACGCCGCACTTGACGCAGGCTTCGTCGTCAACTTCCCAGACCTTCTCTTTTCTGTCGACAGTCAGAGCTTCTGCCGGGCAGTTCTTGGCACAGAGTCCGCAGTATACGCACTCTTCCAGATCGCACTTCAGAGTTCCGTCACCGGATGGCTCCTCAGCTGCTGCCGGGGCAGCTCCGCCAAATGATAAGCTCTTCTTCGGGCACTTGTCGATACAAGCTCCACATTTGACGCAAGCTTCCTTATCAACTTCCCAAGTCTTCTCTTTTCTGTCAACCGTCAGCGCATCTGCAGGACAAGCCTTTGCGCAAAGTCCGCAGTATACGCAGGTTTCCTTGTCGCATTCGAGGTCGCCGTCGCCGCCGGCAGGAGCTGCGGCTGCCTTCTTCGTAGGGATCTCTACAGTGTCGACTACCTTGACTACGTCAGGAATCGTGTAGAGGTTCTCCATGGTCAGGCAATCCTTAGGACAACAGTCAACGCAGGCACTGCACTGAATGCACTGCATTCTCTGGATCGTCCATTCTCCGCCGTTTTTGTCGACTTCGATCGCGTTGGTCGGACAAGCTCTGGCGCACATTCCGCATCCGATACAGTCATCTGCATTGATGCCTACTGCGCCTCTTGTTCTTTCCTGCCACTCTCTCGGCTTAACCGGGTACATCAGTGTGGACGGCTTCTTGAACATACTTCCCAGGATGGTCTTGCTGAATTTGAAGAATCCGAGGAGGTAAGGAACCGCCAGACAAACCAGAGCAGCAACTACGATTACAATCAGAATTACTAATTTACTCACTGCTCTCACCTACCTTTCTGTACAGCTGATGCATGGGTCGATGGTCAGTACCAGCATTGGTACGTCGGCCAGATCCGCGCCAGCGAGTGTCTTAACCATTGCAGGAATGTTCATGTTGGTCGGTGTTCTAACTCTCATTCTCTTCAGGAACTTAGTGCCTGCGCCCTTCGCATAGTAGAATGCTTCGCCACGAGGCTGCTCCATACGAGTGATGTATTCGCCTTCGATCTTGTTAGGCACCTTCATGTCTACAGGACCGTCAGGAATCTGGTCGATGGCTGCAGAGATAAGATCGATGGACTGGAAGACCTCTCTGATTCTTACTACTGTTCTAGCCATGCAGTCGCCGGCTTCTTCGAGTACAGGCTCGAATCCCAGCTTGCCGTATACACCGTGATTGTCAGTCATTCTGATGTCCTGCGGAACGCCGGATGCTCTGGCGACAGGTCCTACTGCGCAGAGTTCCTCAGCTTCTTCCTTGGTCAGGACGCCAACGCCGACCATTCTGTTCTGTACTGATGCGTCGTTGATGAATACATCAGTGATTTCCTTGATCTCAGCTTTGAGTCCTTCGAGAACTTCTTTCATTTCCTTCAGGTTTTCGTTGCTGATGTCTTTTCTCATACCGCCGACTTTGCAGATCGAGAAGATGACTCTGCCGCCGGTGTTCTTTTCGAACAGGTCGAGTACTGTCTCTCTGATTCTCCAGCAGTGATTGAACAAAGACTCGAATCCGAATCCGTCTGCCAGAAGTCCCAGCCAAAGCAGGTGGGAGTGTACTCTTCCCAGTTCATGCAAGATCGTTCTCAGGTATTCCGCTCTTTCAGGAGCCTGTACGCCCATCGCTCCTTCCATGGATGCAACTGCGCCCCAGCCGTGTCCGAAGCTGCAGATACCGCAGATACGCTCTATTACATAAACCATCTGATTGAAATCCTTAATTTCGCACAGCTTTTCAAGACCTCTATGGATATATCCTATAGATGGAATCGCTTCCACAACTGTCTCGTCCTCAAGTACGAGGTCGAGGTGAATAGGTTCAGGAAGCACAGGGTGCTGTGGTCCGAAAGGAATTATAGTTCTTTTACCCATTTTCGTTACCTTCCTTTCCTATTTCTTTGGTTTCCAAGGAGTTTCTTCAGAGATCTTGAAGAATTTACCCTGATAATCGAGTGCACTGTGATTGAACTGGACGCCAAAGAGATCGTGGATCTCGTTTTCATAAATGAATGCCGGCCAGTAGATTCCAGTGATGCTTTCAAGTTCTTCGCCGATCTTGATGTCAACTCTCAGGTTGTACAGCTGATGTCCCTTATCAAATGAATAAACGATCTCATAAGTTTCATCGTCCAGTACAACGCCGCAGATCTGACCAAGACGGCAGCCGTCTGCCTTGAAGTCGCCAACTTTGCTGATCAGCTGGGAAGGTTCGACGGTTTCAAAGTTCTGTTCTACGAATACTCTTTCTGCCATTATTCTTCCCCTCCTTCTTCTTTGACTTCTTCAACTGCTTCAGCAGTTTCTTCAACGGCTTCTTCTGCCGGTGCTTCTTCGGCCGGCTTTTGCTCGAGCATTGCGTCACGCTTTGCCTGGAGTACGCCGAGGCCCTTGACAACGGCATCGATGATTGCTTCAGGTCTTGCTGCGCAGCCCGGTACGTATGCGTCTACAGGAATGACCTGGTCGACGCCGCCCAGTACGTTGTAGCAGTCCTTGAAGATACCACCGGAGCAGGCACAGATTCCGACTGCTACGACGACCTTTGGTTCAGGCATCTGCTCGTAGATCTGCTTTACTATGCCTTTGTTCTGTTCATTGACTGAACCGGTGACCAGGAACACGTCGGCGTGCTTCGGGTTACCGCAGTTAATGATACCGAATCGCTCTACGTCATACATAGGAGTAAGACATGCCAGAACTTCGATATCGCAGCCATTACAACTTGATCCGTCATAGTGAACGACCCAAGGTGATTTTGTTACATATGCTGACATTTCTTCACCTCCTTAATAACACAGATACAGTACGAAAATGTTGACCATTCCCAGTACGATTGCGATGATCCAGGATGCCTTGAAAGCAAACTGCCACTTCATTCTTGCGAAAGTATTGTCGATGAATACTTCTACGAAGTAAGTGAGGATCGCAACCACGATACCGATGACCCATCCCCAAGCCGTACCGTTCGCGAAGAACAGGAATACGAAACCGAGGAGGAATACATTTTCATACCAGTGGGATATCTCGATCAGACCCATGGTTCTTCCAACGAACTCGGTGGTAAGACCTCTAACGAGTTCCTGGTGAGCATGGTGTGACATACTCAGGTCGAACGGTGACTTCCTGAACTTGAGAGTCAGGATGAAGATCCATCCGACGAAGATGCCCAGCATTGGAAGCAGGCACATGGTGTCACTTGCCAGAATGTCTCTTACGTTGAAGCTTCCGTGATACATATAGAAGCCGATTGCTGTAAGCAGTACCATCGGTTCATATGCCATCATAGCCAGCAGTTCTCTCTCTGCACCAACCTCTGCATAAGGTGAGTTGGAGGAGTATGCTGCAACGATGAGGAATGCTGTTGCGATCGTCAGCGTGAAGATGACGAGCAGCAGGTCGCCTCCTGCGAAGAATAACAGTCCGGATGCGATGACGAATACTACGAAGATCAGTACGTAGAAGTCCTGGAATCTCGTAGGAGCCATCTTTTCTTTTTCAAATAATTTGAATACATCGTAGAACGGCTGGAGTACCGGAGGTCCAACTCTTCTCTGCATCTTAGCGGAGAGCTTTCTCTCAAGTCCTGCCAGAAGTCCGCCAACCAGCGGTGCCAGTACGAGGTATGCGATGATGGATATTACTGCCTTAACTATCATTATGCAACACCTCCTAACAGACCAACCAGAGTAGCGACCATGTAGCCGATTCCGATGATAATCATTGCTGTTGTGAGTACGTCGCCGATCACGTTCATTCTGTGCTCATTGAAGTACTTGTCCATGTACCAGTTTCTGAGGGTAACCTCATACTCCTGCTGCATGGAACCGAAGTAGTGTCTGTTGTCTCCGGTGTTGGCACCAGCCATGTAGATAGGAACCTGTTCCTTCTTTGACTTGCCAAAGAACATCGCTGCCAGCAGAACCAGAACTGCGATCATGATTACCATGATTGTCATGTTGCCTGTTGACATGATGCCGCCGGCCAGACCGCCGAATACGACTTCGAGGTAAGGTACCAGCATGTAAGTCGAGATCAGAGGGAAGATCAGGCATACCAGGACGACCAGTGCAACCAGAATGAAGTGTACAACTGATTCTGTCTTGTGTACGTCGTATTCGATGCTTTCCTCGTTCGCAACGACTGCTGTCAGCTTACCCATCCACTTGAGCCAGTAGAAAGCGGTTACAGCACTGCCGAAGCAGATGCATCCGATCAGCATAATGTTTCCTGAATCTACGAAGGATACCATACATGCCCACTTTGAGATCAGCATTCCGAACGGAGCGATGAACATGCCTGCGATACCGATGATCATGCACATTGCAAGTTTCGGCATTCTGTTGAACAGACCGTCCATGTCTTCGATCATTCTGCTGCCGATGTGGTGCTCTGCAGTACCTACGCACAGGAACAGTAATGACTTAGTGATTGCGTGGAATATGATGAGCATGATGCCAGCCCATACAGCGCCAGCTGATCCAACGCCGCCGCAGGCGACGATCAGGCCCAGGTTAGCGATTGTCGAGTAAGCGAGTACTCTCTTCGCGTTGTTCTGGGAGATAGCTGCGCATGATGCGAAGAGGAAGGTGATACCTCCTACCATCATGACCATGATTCCAGCGAAGTTGTTCATTCCGAGTACCGGAGCGAGCTTGATGATAAGGAATACACCAGCCTTAACCATTGTTGATGAGTGGAGCAGTGCTGATGTAGGGGTCGGTGCGACCATCGCTCCGAGGAGCCAGCTGTTGAACGGCATCTGTGCAGCCTTTGTGATACCGGCGAATGCGAAGAATGCTGCCGGGATAGCTACCAGGTCTCCGTAAACCGATCCGACCAGGATCATTGTGCTGAGCTCGACTGTCTGGAATACGATTCCCAGGATGACGATACCAACTGCGAATCCAACGCCGCCGAGCAGGTTCATGATTAGTGCTCTGAACGCGTTGTTCGTAGCTTCCTCTGTCTTGGTGAAACCGATGAGCCAGAAGGAAGACAAGCTGGTGATCTCCCAGAAGAAGTACAGCCAGATCATGTTGTTGGATGTTACCAGTCCAACCATAGCACCCAGGAATAAGAAGATTACGAAGAAGAACCAAGGTCTTCTATCCTTAGCATCTTCCGGTTCGTGGTGCTGGAAGTCTTTCATGTAGCCTAACGCGTAGACTGCGATCAAACTTCCGATGATTCCAATGATAAGGATCATGATGATTGAGAGTCTGTCAATGTACATGTTGCTCTCAACCTCAATGTGATGGCCTTTAGTCAGTTCAAACCACACGATGAGCGGGGTCTGAATGATTGCAAAGATTGCTGCAAGCCACTTTCTGTGCTGGCAGGCAGTGATGATGATATAGATCGCTAGCCCGATCTCTACGACCATCATTATGTTGCTGACTATCGTACCGTTGAAGGAGAAGAATTCTGATCCCCCTCTTGCGTACTGGACAGTGACCACAATAGACATCGCCGCGATGATGATCGCTGAGGCGATGACTATGACATCTCTGGCCTTGTCAGCCTTTGCAAACAAAAGAATAAAGGCAATTACCATTGGGAATAAGATGAGAAAAATAATTGTGCCCATTTAATCCTCCTAATAATAATAACTTATTCTTTGAAAAATAACTTTTCACACTATTATACCTATATATAAGGGATAATATCAAGTTCGCAATAAAATACATAACCCCCTAACAGGGTTATTCCGCAATAAAATACAAAAAAAGTGCCGCTTCGGTAAGCCTTTGTCTTACCCTTGCGACACTTTTTCGGTTTGTCTAATATGTGAGCCGGGTCCGGCGCAGCCGGCCTACTTGTCACTCATGCCGGCGAACTTGTTCAGCGGCCAGATGCGGAACAGGACGTTGCCCTTGATCTGGCGCATGTCCACAAGCCCGATGTCCGGATTCCTGCTGTCGTATTTCTTCACCTTGCGGTTGTCGCTCAGCAGGAACACCTCGTTTCCTTCCAGCTTAGTGCTCTGGAAAGAGCCCTTGGCGCCTTTGATGCCGCCCTTCGTCACATACTCTTCGTCGTTGACCAAAACCTTGCCGTTTTTGATCTCCACCGTATCTCCCGGGACCGCGATGACTCTCGCGATGATGTTGTCATCGGCGCCCGCTTCAAGGGACAGCGGTTTCTTGAGTATGATGAGCCTGTCCGGCTTCGGCGCTTTGCGCTTGGCCGAGTAACGGGATTTGGAAACGACAAGCACCTGTCCGTCGGTAATCGTCGGCTCCATGTAGTTTCCGTTCTGTACCTCCGGTGCGCAGATCAGGAATAGAATGATCGCCAAAACGATCGCAATCCTGTATGGTCTGAATCTTTTTCTCTCCTGCTCTGCAGGGTTGTCATATCTTCCCATGTTTCAATAAATCGGTCTTAGTCTTTCTTGACTTTGTCAACGATGTCTTCGATGGCGTCTTCGACCTTGTCGGCAGCGTCTTCGAGTTTATCTTCTACCTTGTCAAAAGCCTCTTCGACTTTGTCGACTGCCTGTTCGACTTTTTCAGCAGCTTCTGCAGCTCTTTCTACTTCTTCTGAAACAGTGATGCCGGTCATCTCTTCCAGTTCTTTGTTGTGTCTTGCGCTGATCGCGTCGCAGCTCTTTTTGAAGGCTGCGTCGATCTCTGCCTTGGAAGGCTCAACCTTCTTCGACAGCAGGTAGAGCAGGATGCATGCAACTGCGCAGACGATGGTGACTACCCAGAGAACGACCTTGATCGTTCCAACGATAGCATCGACATTGGCAGCTTCCATGATTCCATCGAAGTAATCTCCGGATTCCCATGCGTCCTCTGTTCCCCAGCCTTCGTACCAAGGCTCGAAGATCAGTGCGACG